>CAQOYX010000051.1 GCA_948852375.1 uncultured Clostridia bacterium | reverse complement strand
AATAATATATAAATATATAAGAATAAGATTAGTAAAAAAACGGTTATGTCAGTTATAAGCTTACAACTGTAAGGATTTAAGATATAACAACTTAGTTATAAAGTCCGTTACAAATAAAAATGGAGGAAAAATGCAAGTTTTAAACAGAATAACTATAGATGAATTTAATAATAAGCAAGAGTTAGATAAATGGCTAAAAGAGCAGTTTGATAGTATACCAAATAGTGAATTGTTAAAAGGTTTTAAATGGTTTTTAATGAAGATAGAGGAAGATGTTAAAAATAATACATATAATCAAACGCATGTAGATAGTTTAGATAAATACAGCATGAAGATGATAGAAAGAAAATTAATGTCAATTGAAAATATAACAAAATTTATAAGACAAGCATGCGGGTGCTTGTAGAAATGGAGGAAATATAGATGGGAAAATTTAGTGAAATAGACTTAATCATACAAGATATTAAAAACTATTTAAGAAATATGACATTATACATAATAATAGCTTTAATTATTTCAATGATAGGATTTTTAATGTGCGGAAAAGAATTAAACAATGTAGAAGCAAGATTAACAAAACAAGAACAATATATGCATGAAGTGCAAGCAGAGATAGATAATTTAAAAGAGGTATACAGATGAAAGTAGATATATATAACACAAATAAAAAATATAACGTGATATATGCAGACCCACCATGGACATACAAAACATATAGTAAAAAACGGTCAAAATAAATCTACAGGAGCTGTAACAGTACAATATAATACAATGACGCTAGAAGAGATAAAGAATTTAGGACAAGTTATAAAAAATATATCATCAAATGAGTGTATCTTATTTATATGGGTTACTTTTCCAACAATTGAGCAAGCATTTGAAATTATTAAAAGCTGGGGATTTATATATAAAACATGTGCATTTTGCTGGGTTAAACAAAATCAAAAAAATAATGGAATTTACAGTGGAATAGGACATTGGACTAATGCGAATGCAGAACTATGCTTACTTGCAACAAAAAAGAAATTCCCCAAAAGAAAAGCAAAAAATATAAAACAAATAGTATTATCGCATAGAGAAAAACACAGTAAAAAGCCAGATGAAGTACGTGATAGAATAGTTAGCCTTGTTGGAGATTTACCTAGAATTGAATTGTTTGCGAGACAAGAGGTAAATGGTTGGGATTGCTGGGGAAACGAGGTGTAGAAATGTATACTAAATTTACGATTAAAAAAAATAGATGATAGTTGTAATAAATTAAAAAAACATCTTATTAAATCAAATATGTCAATAGAAGAAGCGGAAGAAATTGCAAGCATATATAGAGAAATAAATATGACTTTTAGAGAACAAGACTTAGAACGTAAAAGAAGAAAGAAGTGGTTAGATGAGTGAAGAATTAGAAGAAGCTAAAATACAAATAAAAGAAATGATACAAAATATTAAAGACAGTTTAGACTTAGATTATTTGAATAATGAGCAAGCAATAGAAACATGTAAAAAACAAAAAGCATCTTTAGAAACAGTATTGAACTATATAGATAATTCTGTAGATAAAGAAGTAATAGAAAAGAAGATAGAAGAGTTAGAAAATTCACAAGCTAAAGTTAAGAATAATAAACTAATTTATTCAAGGGAAGATATTTTTAGATTTCAAATTTATATTTTAGAAGAAATATTGGAGGGAAAATAGGATGGAAAAAGATATAAGTGTAAAAATATACAAACTATTCAATACATTAAACAACATTAGTTGGGATATATCACAAGCAAAAACAGATTTAAATGTTTTAGAAAGTAAGATAGAGGAAAGCAATGAAAAAGTTATAAAAGATATAGATAATTTAAAAAGGGAATTAAAAAGAGATGGACTATATTCAAGTAAAATCGAAGAGTTTTTAGAAAATTATATGAAATATTACAACAAATAAAGCACATACTAAACGCAGGTGATAGTATGAGCGAAAATGAAGTGCTACAGTTATGGAAAAGTGGATTAAGCAAAAATAAAGTAGCAGAAATATATAAGAGAAGATATAATCAACAGATTAAGCTAATTAGATTAGAAGTAGTAAATAGACATGCAGGTAGATTTATAAGTAATTATGAAGCTTTAGAAGTTGTTGAGAAAATAATTTATAAATATATAAAAGAATTTTAGGAGGGAGAAATATGGGACTAAATGAAAATATAAAGAATTTAATAACAAGTGTAGTTGATAACGATTTACAAAAAGCAAAATCTTATGCAAATGTAATAGTATCAAATGAAACAGCAACGAGCAATCAATATTTTTGTAAAACTATAAAAGCAAAATTAGAAACACAACATAACTTTATTGAACTACCTTATGACCTTAAAGGAATATTAAAAATGGAAGATGTGTCTACTTCGTTTAATGAAAATAGATATTATTTAACAGAAAGAGAAAAGAAGATATTTGAACAAATAGAAATGGCTAATAATACTAACAAAAAATTAACTGAAATGGGAATAAGGTACTTAAATTCAACTTTATTATATGGAGAAAGTGGAACAGGAAAAACAACATTTGGAAAGTATGTAGCATATAAACTAGGATTACCACTTGCTTATTTAAACTTTTCACAATGTATAAGTAGTTATTTAGGTTCTACTAGCAAGAATATAGAAAAAGTATTTGATTATGTAGCAAAACAAAAATGTGTATTAATGCTAGATGAAGTAGATGCAATAGGAATAAAAAGAGGCAAAGAAGATTTAGGAGAAATGTCAAGAATAGTAATAGGACTTATGCAGTCATTTGACTTGTTAGAAAATGATGTTATTGTAATTGGTGCTACAAATAGAAAAGATATGATAGACGAAGCATTAATTCGTCGATTTTCAATAATTCACGAAGTAAAAGAATTAAATAATAACAATGCTTATAACTTAATAATAAATTATTTAGATGACTTAAAAATTGAATACGATGATGACAATATTTTAGAATATATAGAAACACATCATAAACAAAGCGAAATAATAAAAGATGTAATTAAGAGCATTGTAAAAATGATGAACAATAAGGAAGAATTTATATTAGGAGAGTGATTTTAAGGAAAGAACGATATAAAGAAAGTTTAGAAACAAAAGATAAGAAAATAGTAGAACAGCAAAAGAAAGAAATGTTAGTAAAAGCAGGAGAGAAAAGCATATTAGAAGAATACAAAAAGGAATTACCACAAAAGCTAGAAACAAGACTAAATGAGATAGCAGAGCAATTAGAAGATAGGAAAGAAGTACAGGGGTTAAGCACAATAGAAATAAATGAGATATTAAGACCACATAACTTGATAGGACAACCTTTAAAATACACAGCAGAAGAATTAAATATAGTATTTGAATATTATAGACAAGCAATAGTTCAAATAAATAAAAAGGTAAAATATCCACCAAGCAAAGAAAACTTTTGTGCTTTTGCTGACATTTCGACAGCTACATATAATAATTACTTAATGTCAAACGATGAGAGTTTACAAGAATTGATGTTAAGGATAGACGATTATATAAGGGAAAATATGCTTACATCTGCACAGGTTGGAGAGATAAGGGAAATAACAACAATGTTTAGAGGAAAAACAGCACATGGACTTGTGGAAGCATCTGCTCCGATTGTAGTAGAACATCATAGCGAAACAGATATGAATAAAATAAGTGCTATGATACAGCAATTAAAACAAGGCAAGAGCCTTAAAACAATAGAGTTAAATAAAAAAGATTATAATGTGGAAGGAGAATAAAATGTCAGAAGAAGAAAAGGAAGCAATAGAAACATTATCAATAAAAGCAGTAACAAGTAAAGCAGAGTGTGAAGATTATCCAAGTTGTATATGTTTAAAAAAAGACTTATTGTTAATTTTAAATCTAATAGAGAAACAACAAAAAGAAAAAGATAAATTGGAAAAACATAATAAAGAACTGCTAAGAAAATTGAGAAATAGAGTAAAGGAAGTTAAGAAGTTAAATAAATACAGTTTATACAAAAAAGAATTTGCAAAGTTGAATAAAGAGATAGAAAAGAAAGATAAGATAATAGATTTAATGAGTTATGTCATAACACACGAAGATATACCTCAAGAAGAATATTGTATTTGGAGAGATATGAGTTGTGAAGTAGTGGGAGGAAACAAACAATGTAAAAATTGTATAAAACAATATTTTGAAAGAAAGGTGTAGTAAATGAAAATACCTAAGATAATAAGTAAAAATAATCATGAGTACATATTTGTAAAAGAATATCCTAATTTTGTACTATATGAAGATATGATAACACATGCAAAAGAGTGCTTTACGTGGCATGAATTAGGACATAGAACAAAACAAATAAGAATTAGAAAAGTAAATATAAGTAATCATTTATAGAGGAGGGTACACATGACAAGAAAAGAGCTAGAAGAAGTATTTTATATAAACAAAGAAATACAAGACCTAGAAAGACGTATAAAAACAGTAGAAAAACAAAGCGAAATGGCATCAGATGTAGTACAAAATGGATACAAAGGACATGCTGTCATTTATGGAATAGATGTTAAAAGAGCATATAAACTACAGTATGTGTATGAGAGATTAAAGAAATTTAAAATAATGCTAATAGATAAACAGCAAGAAATAATAAATTACATTGAAACAATACCTTTTAGTGAAATACGTCAGATATTTAGATACAGATATATAGACAATAAAAACTGGGTGCAGATAGCACACGAAATGAATAGATTATATAAAAATAAAGACTATAGTGAGGGTAGTGTGCGATTAAAGCATGATAGATATTTAGAAAAAAATTAAAGAAATTTTGAAAACGTCGGTTTTGTCGGTTTTGACATGTTATAATCAGTATAGGTCAAAAAGTACCTAAAAACATGGCGATTAATATTATATAAATATTTAATACCTTTCAATAGTCAGTTATAGATTTATTTTATGGCTGGCTATAAAATAAATAAAAAAGTAGAAGGAGAAATAAAAAATGGAAAATAAAAGATTTATTGAAAAATGTAAAGAAGAAGTGAGAAAGTATGCAGAGGAGCATTTAGATAAAAGCGATACAATGCCAAATTTTGAAGTGTTTGTAGTATGGTGTTGTAAAACATTGCAAAACCATAAAGCTTTATTGAGTACAACTTTATCAGATGGTATGTATTATGAGCTTACATATAATGGAGATAAAAAGGAATTATATTTTGATGCTTATAAAAAATTTGAAAACAAATGTATAAACATTGAAGAATAAAATTCCATTAAATTGGGGGAGTGCAAATCTACGGAGATGCACTTCTTTAGAAAAAGAATAATCTTTTGCGGAGCTATACTCACTAGAGCATAGCTCTATTTTTCTATATTGCAAACAGTATGAAGAGTAATACAAAAATTTGGTGGTTATAATGACAATTGCAGATGATGTACACATCGCACTCCACTACAGCTGAAAAAATATTGTCTATTACTTTTCATAGTGTTTACAGAAAAGGAGGACTGATACAAATGAAAACATCAATAGAAGCATATGTAGAATATCTATGTAGTATATGTAAGAATAAACAAACAGACATGTGTTGTATCAGAAGAAAGATAGATAATACAATGTATTGTAGCAGCTATGAGAGCAATGTAGTAAAAAGAAAGAAGACATCAAGTAATTGGATGGTAAATGACTAGAACATAAAGTCTAGTCATGCTTGTTTAAAGTATTTTCAATTGTACGAGAAAGAGACAACATATGTTTATTTTCAGGTTGAATTGTATAAATTGGAAGACCCGTTGTATTTTCTTCGTACATATGTACTACAACAGTTCCAACTTCTTTTCCAGTAATTTGATTACATATTTGAAAACACTCCTTTTTCTTTAGTACGTTGTGAAACACAACGAGAATAATTATACCACTATATAATTGTCGTTTCTTGTCAGTATATGTAAAAAGAGTAAAAAAATATATAAAAAATTAGAAAGCAGGTTTGAAAGAATGAATTTTAATATAAACAATACAGAATGGAAGATAAAATTAGTAGATGAAGCAACAATCAATAACGAAATGAAACAAGACGGAACACTAGGAGTAACAATATACAAGACACAAGAAATAATGCTATTAGAAAATCAAGCTAATATAATAAAAACTTTAAAACATGAATTAATGCATGTGTGGTTATACGAATATGAACATCCACAAGACGATGAAAGCAAATATACATATGAAGATGTATGCGAAATAGTAGCAAGTAGTAATGAATTTATAAATGAAATAGTAGAACAATATAGAAATTTAAATAGAAATGATGATTATATAGATGCTTTAAGATATACAATGCAAATGAAAGAGAGTAAAGATGAACATTAATCAAAACATAAATAAAAGCGAAGTGAGATGATATGAATGAGAAAAATTTAATACCAAACAGTAAAAGAACTCCGAGACAACTCCGAGAAATGACAAGCAAAGGTGGAAAAAAATCACAAGAAGTACAAAGACAAAAAAAGAAAATGAAACAAACAATGCAACTTCTTCTAAATCTTCAAGTACCAACAGAGGAAGCAAAAGAAAAACTTATAAAAGTAGGAATATCAGAAGAAG
This sequence comes from uncultured Clostridia bacterium, assembly GCA_948852375.1. Next base: position 3,791 of record CAQOYX010000051.1, on the reverse strand, counting down.
ATGCAACATTACAATCTGCAATATTATATAAGCAAGTAACAAAAGCAATTGATGGAGATACTGAAAGTGCAAAGTTTTGTAGGGATACAGCAGGAGAATTTATAGGAGCAGAAGAGGAAAAAGAACAAATAGAGAAAAGAATAATAAAAATACCAGCAAGTGATATGTCAAGTGCTTTTATAGATTTAAATAGAGATATAGACAATAGAGGACATTTAGAATATTGGATAGATGGTGGAAGAGCCTCACTGAAATCTTCTTTTGTTGGGGAAAAAATACCAGAATTACTAGAAAATAATCCTCAAATGTGTGCTTTGTGTATAAGAAGAGTAAGTAATACATTAAAAGACTCTGTTCATGCTCAAATACAATGGGGAATTGATAAATTAAATGAAACTTATCCTGGATTAATGGAAGATTATAAATTTAAAACTTCTCCAATGGAGGCAACCAAAAAATCAACAGGGCAAAAAATATATTTTAGAGGAACAGATGACCCAGGAAAGATAAAATCTATTAAGCCACCAAAAAATATGTATATAGGAATTGTATGGTATGAAGAATTTGACCAAATTCAAGGTATGAATGTAGTAAGAAAAATAAATCAATCTGTAATTAGAGGTGGAAACGATTTTATAATATTTTATACTTTTAATACTCCAGCTTCAAGACAACATTTTGTAAATAAAGAAAAAAGAATACTAAAACCAAATAGATTATCACATCATAGCGACTATAGAACATCCCCTAAAGAGTGGATAGGACAAGCATTTATAGATGAAGCTAAATATGTAGAAGAAACAGCACAAACAATATATGAAAATGAGTATTTAGGGTTAGAAACAGGAGACGGAAGCAATGTATTTGAGAATCTTGAATTGAGAGAAATTACAGATGAAGAAATATCTCATTTTGACAGATTATATAAAGGAATTGACTGGGGATGGTATCCTGACCCATTTGCTTACAATAACATGCATTTTGATATGGCAAGAAGAACATTATATATATTTGATGAATTAAGATGCAACAAAACATCAAATGAAAATACATGGAAACTATTAAAAGAAAAAGGAGTAACTAATAGCGATTTAATAACAGCAGATAGTGCTGAACCTAAATCTATTGGGGACTATAAAATGTATGGTGCATTTATAAAAGGAGCACAGAAAGGTCCAAATAGTGTTGAATATAGTATGAAATGGCTAGCAAGTTTAAACAAAATAATAATAGACCCAGTAAGATGCCCAGGCACAGCAACAGAATTTGCAGAATATGAACTAGAAAAAGATAAAGACGGAAATATAATTACAGGTTATCCAGATAAGAACAACCACAACATAGATGCAGTTCGTTATGCAACAGAAAGCATTTGGAGAAAGAAAGGACAATAATATGTTTGAAAGAGTAGTAAATTTTATAAAAGGAGCAATAAATAAAATGTTTAGTACAAGCAATATATCAAAAGATTTTAATATAGATATTTCAACAAGTGATGAAATGATGAAACTAATAGAATTATGCACAAATATATATAATCATAAAGCACCATGGCTAAACGAAGAAGTAAAATCATTAAATATTGCAAAAACAATATGTGAAAAGGTAGCAAAAGCAGTAACAATAGAATTGAAATCGCAAGTTGAAGATAAAGAGATAGATAGAATATATCAAAGATTCATAAATAATATAAGAACAAATACAGAATATGCCTTAGCAAAAGGAGGCATATTTTTTAAGCCGTTTTATAGCAATGGAAGAATAAAAATATCTTGTATTCACGCAAACAAATTTATACCAACAAAGTTTGATAGCACAGGCGAATTACTTGGAGGTATTTTTATCGACCAAATCGTAAAAGGCGACGATATATATACAAGACTAGAATATAACGATTTAAATAACACAACAATTACTATTAAAAATATAGCTTATAAAACTAATAAAAATAACTTAAATACACTAGGAAGTAAAATAAGTTTATTGCAAGTACCTGAGTGGAAAGAGATACAAGAAATAACAACAATAGAAAATGTAAATAGATTATTAGGTGGATATTTTAAAATACCGATTGCAAACCCAAAAAATAATACAAGTTTAATAGGTGTCCCTATATTTGCAAATGCTATAGAAATATTAGAGGAAATAGATAAGCAGTTTAGTAGAACTTTATGGGAATATGAGGGTTCAGAATTAGCTCTTGATGTTGATGCAACATCTTTTGAAAAAGATAAAAATGGAAATGACATATTGCCAAAAGGAAAGAAAAGATTATACAGAAAACTTGATTTCAATGATGGAGAAAAAACTTGGAACGTATTTAGTCCAACTATTCGTGATACTTCTTTATTTAATGGATTAAATGAGTGGTTAAGACAAGCAGAAAGTCAATGTGGTTTGTCATTTGGAATATTATCTAAATCAACTGAAAAAGAGAAAACAGCAACAGAAATAAAATCTAGTAAACAAGATTATTATGTAACAGTATCGGACATACAAGGAGCATTACAAACTGCATTAGAGGATTTAGTGTATGGAATAGATGTATTAATGACACTGTATAACATACCACACAAAACAAACCCAGATATAAGTTTTGATTGGGATGATAGTATTTTAGTAGATAGTGAAAAGAAACAATCTCAAAGTTTAATAGAAAGAAATGCAGGATTAATAGATGACATAGAATATTTTGTTCAAACAAGAGATTATTCAGAAGAAGAAGCAACAGAGTATGTAAACAAAATGAAACAAAGAAGCCCAGAAGAGCCAGTAGAACAAGAAGAAAATGAGGAATAAATATGATTGAAGATAAAATTCAAGAGGCAATAAAGCCGATTATTTCAATATATAACCAAATAGAATTAGAACTAATAGAAAAAATAGCAGAACATTTTAAACTAAATGAAGAGTTTATAAATAGTGATTATTGGTATTTAGAAAAGCTAAAAGAAATGGGTGTTCTTAATAATAAAACAATTGGTTTATTAGAAAAATACACAGGAAAAACGAGACAAGAATTATTAAAAGCAATGCAAGATATAGGTATAGAAGCGATACCAATAGAGCAAATAAACATAGCCAAAAATAATGGAATACTATTTAAACCACATATGATAGCAATACAAAACATAATTCAACATCAATATAATGAAATAGAAAAAACGTTTTTACAGCTAAATAAAACAATAGCAGAGCAAGTAAGAAAAACATATACAGACATTGTAACACAAGCGTATATAAAAACTACAAGCGGAGTATATAGTTATCAACAAGCAATATTAGAAAGTTTAGATGAATTAGGCAGTAAAGGAATATCGATACTTACATATCAAGATAAAAATGGATTAAAAAAGAATTATGATGTAGTAGGAACAGTAAGACGTGACTTACTAGTAGCAACAAGAGGACTGGCAGGAAAAGTAAATGAAGAAGTAATAAAAGAAAGCGGATGGCACATTGTAAGAGTATCACATCACTTTGGAGCAAGGACAGGAGATGGCGAAGAAAACTTCACAAATCACGCTTGGTGGCAAGAAGAACAGTTTTTTTGTTGGAACTATGACGGAAAAGCTACAGAAGAAGAAAAGAAATTGCCAGATTTTATGGAGCATTGTAATTATGGACACGTTCAAGGCATTGTAGGAATTAACTGCAAACACTTTTTTACAATATGGTATGGCTCATTAGAAAAAGACAAATTAGAATTTACATATAAAGAAAATGAAGAACAATACAATAAAACACAAAACCAGCGCTATTTAGAAAATGGTGTTCGCAAATGGAAAAGA
>CAQOYX010000050.1 GCA_948852375.1 uncultured Clostridia bacterium | reverse complement strand
ATAATATATAATTTAAGAAAAAATTAATAAACAATATACTTTTTTCTTAATATTAGTATGTTATATATAATACAGGGTTTAAAAAAATATATGTAGATGTTATAATAATACAAGATAAAAGAAAAAGGGGTAATTATATGTACAATATATTAGTTTGTGATGATGATAAAGAAATTGTAGAAGCGATTGAAATTTATTTGCAAAAAGAAGGGTATAACATATTGAAAGCATACAATGGAGAAGAAGCATTAAAAATTGTTAAAGAGAATGAAATACACTTAATAATTCTAGATATAATGATGCCAAAATTGAATGGGATTCAAGTTGCAAGTAAAATACGTGAAAATAAGGCAGTTCCAATTATTATGCTATCTGCAAAATCAGAAGATTACGATAAAATAAATGGTTTAAACACAGGAGCAGATGACTATGTAACAAAACCATTTAATCCATTAGAATTAATAGCAAGAGTAAATTCGCAAATTAGAAGATATACGACACTTGGCTCAATAAAGAAAGAAGAAGGAAAAACATATACAACAGGAGAATTAGTAATTAATGATGACACAAAAGAAGTATATGTAGATGAAAAGCAAATAAAATTAACACCGACTGAATATAACATATTAAAATTTTTAACTAAAAATAAAGGAATTGTATTTTCAATAGAACAAATATATGAAAATGTATGGGAAGAGGAAAGTTATGGAGCAGAAAATATAATAGCAGTACATATAAGACACATACGAGAAAAAATAGAAATAAACCCAAAAGAACCTAAATACTTAAAAGTAATATGGGGAATAGGATATAAAATTGAAAATAATCCACATTAATGAAAAATTAAAAAGAATTAGTGTGAAAAATGATATTTTTCATCATACTTTATGCCTTAAAAAATGAAAGGTAGGTAGCTAATGAAAAAATAATATGGTTATTTTATAACTATGTGAGCCTTAAAAGTGAAGCAGGAAAGGAATGTTATAATAATGAAAAGTTTAAAAACATCTAATACATTAAAAATAATTTGTTATTGTTTGATACCAATTTTAGTCTTAATTATCATTTTAAATATAGTATCAATTGTATGGTATAGCAATTATCCAGAGGAATTCCTAAATGATGGAAACTATATAAATTCACAACAATTTTCGGATAATTATTTATATAATATACAAAGAGCAATTAGTATTGTAAAAAATGAAAAAGAATATATACAAGACAACACACAAATAATGTTAAGTGACACACAATTCCAAATAGAAGTAGAAAATGGCGAAAAGGTAAAAACAGAAGAACAAAAAGAATCAGGAACAGAAATAATTGATAAATATAGAGATGAAAATGATACTGATATATCAGAAATTGAGTATAATTTTTATACAATAAAAAATTATGATATATTAATAATTACCCAAGAAGGAGATATAATTACAAATGTAGGAAGAACAACAAATACAGATACAGTAAGCAAAATAAAAGACTATATATTATCAAAGAAATTTTTTTGGGTTTATGATTTAAAAAATATTAACACTAATATAGATAAACTACAATATAATGAAATTGTATATAATGGTTTTTCAAAAATACAAAAAAGTAACTATGAAATTTATACAGCTTTAAGAGAAGAAAATGGTGAAATGCACACATATAATGCATTATATTCTTTAACTTATAATACATATCAATATGCATTTGCAAGCATAATTATATCAAGTACATTACTAATTATTTGTATAGTATATATAGTTATTAGCATAGGGCATAAAAAAGGGCAAGATGAAATTTATACTTATGGAATAGATAAAATTCCATATGAAATTATTTGTACAGGAGCAATTATTTTATTGGCAATAGAAATTTTTGTACTGATAATAGCATTAAAATTTATAGGAAATATGGCAAATAAATTTGAACTTGATAGTGGAATAACAATATCAATATTTATGGGAATAGTAGGATATGCAACACTTACAACTTGGGCAGTAACTACAATAAGAAGAATAAAGGCACATGTATTTTGGAAAAATACAATTATTTATAATTTTTGTAAGTTTACATTAGGAGGTTTATTTGAAAATTTTAACAAAACAATTAAACTAGCAATGCAATATGGTGGATTTATAATAATATCTATTATACTATCAATGTTAATACAAGAAATATCAATAATTGGAGTTTTAATATTATTAGCATTTTGGTACTATGTATTTAAAAAGATGCTAAACAATACAAATCAAATATCAAAGATAAGACAAAAGATAAGTAAGATATATCATGGAGACATAGATGAAGTATTATATGAAGAAGAATTTACAGGAGAACTAAAGCAAATAGCAAAAGAATTAAACGATATATCAGGAGGGCTTTCAAATGCAATAGATGAAAAAATGAAAAGTGAAAGACTAAAAACAGAATTAATCACAAATGTATCACATGATATAAAAACACCACTTACGTCAATAATAAACTATGTAGATCTTATGAAAAAAGAAGAAATAGATAATGAAAAAGTACAAGAATATTTACAAATATTAGATAATAAATCACAAAGACTAAAAAAATTAACAGAAGACTTAGTAGAAGCTTCAAAAGCCTCATCTGGAAATATACAATTAAATATAGAAAGATTAAATGTAAAAGAACTTGTAAAACAAGTAAGAGGGGAATTTGAAGAGAAATTTGAAAAAAGAGGATTAGAAATAATAGAAACTCTACCAGAAGAAGAAATATACATAGAAGCAGATTCTAGGTATATGTATAGAGTTATGGAAAATATGTATGTAAATATATCAAAATATGCACTAGAAAATTCAAGAGTATATGTAGATATCAAAAAAGAAAAAGAAAAGGCAATAATAGAGTTAAAAAATATATCACAAGATAAACTGAATATAAGTGTAGATGAATTAATGCAAAGATTTGTAAGAGGCGATTCTGCAAGAACAACCGAAGGATCAGGACTAGGAATATCAATTGCAAAATCATTAACTGAATTACAAAAAGGTAAATTTGATATATATTTAGATGGGGATTTATTTAAGGTTGTAATTGAATTTGACACAGATAATTGACAAATTGAAAAAAGAAACAGAAATTCTTTACAAAATAAATAAAATAGTACATACTAGCAATAGCCAAAAAAGGCTACTCTAAATCATATTATGGTAAGGAGGTGGAGTATGAATGGCTATATACTAGTATTTTTGTTACTACAGAAGATACAAGACTTAGAAAAAGAAGTGTAAAAATACAAAGAAAATAAAAACTAATAATAGTTCAAGGGGAATTTTCACACAATAGCCTCTTGTTTTTTTATATAAAAAATGAATATGTGTCTTCACTCACATATTCAATGACAGATGAATGGCTATCATACATTGCTTTATATATGTATTATAATACATTTTTATTATATGTCAAAATTTTTTTTATTCACAGTAATAACAAATAAAAAATTTTTTCTTTATTTTATTTCCATTTGTTATTGCTGTTCTATTCATATTACTGACATTTAAAATTTCATAAATCTAGCTAAGTACAGCGCCCATAGCACCAAATACCCCCATTGAAGCAAGCCCCATTATTATTCCTGCAAGTATCACACCTGCCATAATTGCAATAACACTTTTCTTAAAATCCATATCTAAAAAGCTTGCAGCAAGTGTTCCTGTCCAAGCACCAGTTCCAGGAAGAGGAATTCCTACAAAAAGAAATAGTGCAAAATAAAGACCACGCCCAGCAGTTTCTTGTAATTTCTTTCCACCTTTTTCCCCCTTTTCTAAACAAAAAGTAAAAAACTTTCCAATAAATTTTTTATCAGATCCCCATACTAAAACTTTTCTTGCAAAAAAGAATATAAATGGTACAGGAAGCATATTTCCTAAAATACAAATAATATAAAGTGGTAATAAATTAATAGGATCTCCTAAAAAGTTACTTAAACCAATAGGTACAGCACCCCTTAATTCAATAAGTGGTACCATAGAAACTAAAAAAACTAATAAATATTTTTTTAACATAAAATTCAATCCTTTCTAGTAAAGAATATATTAATAATATAGTAAAATAACTAACTTAAACAATAAGCTAAGATTTCTTTAGTTAATAAGGCTCTTATCGTTTGGACAACTATGTTATCTTAGCTAATATAACATAGTTGTAATAAAAATGTCTATAATTCTGCAAAAGAATTTTTAATATTAATAAATATATCCTTATATTTATCTGCATTTTTTTCTACTACTTCAAAATTAAAAACATATATATATTTTTCTGTTTCAATCCACACAACATGGCAATAGAAATCTTTATTATATTCTTTATCAAAATATTTAAGATTATATTCAAATGCTTTATTTTCATTAACATTAGTTTCAGTAATTCCGAAGATCTTCACGGATATTTTCCTTATCTTTAAAATATAAAGCCTTATCATCACTTGCAATGGTATACAAATCAAGGTCATGTAATTTTTCGATAGTAGTAGCATACATAAACATTTCATCTTCTTCAGAATATAAGTCAATTGTAAAATCATTATTCGGAGTAGTATTAATTTTATACTTTATATTATTTGGAATAGAAATACTAAATTTTTGGTCACTAGAAGTTAAAACAGTAGTTTTAGTAGCATTATTACTATTTAAAGAAAAATTAATAATTAAACAAATAGCAACAATAATTAAAACAATAACTATAGCTATAAATATTATTTTTTTCATATCAGTATTTTTAGTTTCATACATAAAAATCAAGCCCTTTCGCATTTAACATTCAATATAATTGTATTCATGATAATTATAGATTAATTTTTTAATGGCACAACTTTTGCTATTTCTTCTTTATTTATTTTACCTTCTCTTATAACAACAACTTTTTCATTATTTACTTCAACGATTGTAGAAGGAGTATCATTATTTACATTTCCACTATCTAATATATAATCTACTTTTCCACCTAATTCATTAATAATGTTTTTTATGTTTGTTCCTGTAGGACTACCAGAAATATTAGCACTAGGAGCAACAATAGGAATTCTTGCTGTTTGAATAAGATTATAAGCAAGTCCATTTTTTAAAAGTCTAACTCTAACATATTCATCACCTGATGATATAATATTTGGTAAAACATTTTCTTTTTTCTTAAATTTTATGGTTAAAGATCCAGGCCAAAAAACATCAATTAGTTTTTGCTCAGTAGGGCTAATAAAATCTACCATTTCTTTTAGCATGGAAATATCTGAAATTAACACACTTAATGGTTTATGTATAGGCCTTCCTTTTATTTCGTAAATTTTTTTACAGGCATCTTCATCAAATGCATTAGTTCCAATACCATATACAGTATCAGTTTTAAAAACTACAATTTTTCCTCTTTTTATAGCATTTGATATTTGGACAATAGTATCATCATCTATTTCTGTTTCTTTTATATACTTCGTCATTTTAAAATTCTCCTTTTCTAATTATTTAACATTATACAATAAAATAAATTTATTTACAACATAAAAAAGCAAGTTGGATAGGGTTTATTAAGCAATTTAAAAAAGCAAGAATATTCTTGCTTTTTTGCTTAGGCTATAGTAGAATATAAATATTCGAGTAAATAAAAAAGGAGCAATATACATGCAAGAATTAATTGAAAAACAAACTAAAACTAAAAATACAAACATATTTGTTGCAATAGATGTAGAAACTACTGGCTTATCGCCACTTCAAAATGAATTAATAGAAATAAGTGCTATCAAATATCTTGGAAATAAAAAAATAGATACTTTTACAACACTAATAAAGCCAAAAGTAAGAATACCATACTACATAACAAATATTACAGGAATCACAAATGAGATGGTAAAAAATTCGCCATTTGTAGAAGAGGTAATGCCAAATTTAATTCAATTTATAGGAAATAATCCAATAGTAGCACACAATGCAAATTTCGATTATAAATTTATACAAAGCTATTCAAATAATAGTTTTTCAAAAAATAAATTAATAGACACAGTACAAATAGGAAGAAAATTATATCCACATCTTGCAAACCATAAACTAGGAACAATTGCAAAACATATAGGAATAACAGAAGATGGTTTTCATAGAGCCGAATTTGACTGTGAATGCTGTGCAAAAATTTACATGAAATATTTGGAATTAATATAAGAAAGTTGCAAGTAATATAGTTACTTTAATAATATGAGTGCTTTAGAACAAAGTGAGGAAGGAATGAAGGTTAAATGGAATATATATATGAAACAAAAGGAACCTGCTCAAAAAAAATAATAATAAAATTAAAAGAAGACATAATAAAAGAAGTAGTTATAATAGGAGGATGTGCAGGAAACACAAAAGGAATTAGTAAACTTGTAGAAGGAATGAAAATAGATGATGTAATAAACAAACTAAAAGGAATACCATGTGGAACAAAAGGCACATCATGCCCAGACCAACTAGCAAAAGCGCTAGAAGAAATAAAAAACAGTTAAGATAAATATGTTACTGACTGAAAGTAGACTGCAAAAGAAAAGTAAAAAGTACGAAATTTTAAAAAATTTTGAAAGAAAGGAAATTAAAATGAAGGCGTTAATTACGGGTGCATCATCTGGAATCGGAAAAGATATGGCAAGAGTATTAAGCAATATGGGATACGATATTATAGCAGTAGCAAGAGAAGAAATAAAATTAAATGAACTAAAACAAGAATTAAAAACAAAAGTAGAAGTAATAGCAATAGATTTAGCAAATTCTGAAAACTGCATAGGATTATACAAAACATTGAAACATAAAGAAGACATAGATATCATAATAAATAATGCAGGATTTGGAGATTTTGGAGAATTTACAACTACAAATCTAGATAAAGAAATAAACATGATAAATACAAATATAACAGCAGTACACATACTTACAAAACTTTTTTTACAAGATATGGTAAAAAAAGACAAAGGATATATTCTAAATGTAGCGTCAATTGCGGGTTTCATGCCAGGACCATTAATGGCAACCTATTATTCAACCAAATCATATATTGTAAGATTATCGCAAAGTATATACACAGAACTAAAAAAGAAAAAGTCAAAAGTATCAATAAGTGTCCTATGTCCAGGTCCTGTAGCAACCAACTTTAATAATGTAGCAGGAGTAAAATTTAATTTAAGTTCAATGTCTAGTGAATATGTTGCTAAAATTGCAATAAAAGAAATGTTTAAGAAAAAACTAATAATACTACTAGGCATAAAAATAAAAACAGCGAGATTTTTAGCAAAAATTTCGCCAGAGAAAATTGTTGCAAGAGTTTGTTATCATATGCAGGAGAAAAAAAGATAAAAAGTATTACAGATGTTTTACTATGTTAAATTTTAATTACAGATATTTACAGTATTATTAATTTATGTTAAAATAATTAAAAGTGAAAAAGAGGAGGAAAAAGATGAATATTATTGATTTGTTTAAAAAATTTTTGAGAAAAAATGAGAATAAACCAATGCTTGAAGCACCAAAACAAGAGAATACTTTGACACCACAGGAAGCCTTTAGAAAACAATGTGTAGGTAGTGCACAAATGTTAGAAGAACAACAAAAAATATTAATGCAAAAAGAAAGGGAACGTCAAATACGTCTTGTAGGTTATAATGTGATAAATACAATGTGGAATCTAAATAGTGAAGACATAAAGGAAAATCTAGAAAAAAGTTTATCAAATGCACGCACAGAACAATTAATCAGTACTGGTATGGCAAGTACACCAACACAAGTAATTTTAACACAATTAGACTTAGAAACATTGAGTAATATACATATTGCAATACAAAATAATCCAACATTAAGTTCATACTTAAATAGTATGAATCCATCAACTCAAGATAACAATATAATTGAAGTTGTAAATCGCATGCAACAAAAAGCAAAAGAAGAAGCAAAAGAATATAACTATATGGAAAGCGAAGTAGCTCACTTTCTACCAAATTCAACTAATATAATTGCACAATTACAACAAGAACAACAAGAACAGAAAAAACAACAAAAACAACAAATGGAGCAAGAATAAAACAGAAAAATCTGTTTAGAAAGTTAATTCTAAACAGATTTTGCATTATCATTTTAAAATAACCTTAACAACAGTTCCAGGTTCAACTAAGCTACCAGCTGTGGGCTCTTGGGCGTCTACTGCTCCAGTTCCCTCTATACTTATATTCAAGTTCTTAGATTTCAGCGAATTTGCTGCTCTAGCTGGAGTCATACCAGTTAAATTTGGAACAGATGTTGATGTTCTAACATTATTTTCAGCAGTATATAGCATAACTAAAGAATTATTTGGTAATTTTGTTCCACTTTTTGGAACTTGGTCTGTTACCAATATTTTATTTTTATTTCCACTTAACGAATAATTGCACCTAAAACCAGCATCTGTTAATACCTTTTGTGCTTCAGTAACTGTTTTATGCATAACATTTGGAACAGTAATTATATTACTGTCATTAGAAGTAGTACTAACATCTATTTTATCTTGTGAAATACCTAAGTAAGGTAAAACTTCTGATAAAATACCAGATATTACAGGACCTGCAACAGTACCACCATGGTAGTTCTTAACTTGTGGGTCATAAATTGCAACAAGAACTACTATTTCAGGGTTATCAGCAGGAGATACAGCAACAAAAGATGCTACATATCCATAATCTGGATCATCAAGCGGAGGTTCACTTGTTCCAGTCTTTCCACCGACAGAATATCCCTTAACATCACCACTAGAACCAGTACCATTAGTTACAACAGATTCCATCATATCAAGCATTTTACTTGCTGTTTCACTAGATATAACTTGTCTTATTTGTATATCATCAAATGAAGTTACAGCATTGGTATCAGTATTTACAATTTCTTTTACAATTTTTGGTTTCATTAGTACTCCATCATTTGCAATAGCTGAAATAGCAGTTATAAGTTGCATAGGAGTTACTTTAAATCTTTGCCCAAAAGACATAGTAGCAAGTTCAGTTGCATAAACTCTATCTTCTGAATGAAAATGGCTACTTATTTCTTCAGGAAGCCCAAGACTAGTTTTTGAAAATAAACCATAAGCTTGATAATATTTATATAAAGTTCTAACACCAATTTTGTTAGCAAGTTGCATCATTCCAGGGTTACAAGAATTTTCAAGTACCTGCCTTAAACTTTGACGGTTATGTGTACCAGTACATTTTATTATTGTATCATAAACTTCTTCATAGCCTATACAATTAAACTCGTCTGCTACATCAGTTTCAGTAATATCTTCTTCTAATGCAATTGAAGCATTTATAAGTTTAAAGGTAGATCCAGGTTCATATCTACTAGAAACCATAATATTACGATACATTTCAGTTTTATCTGTAGAACTTAAACTATCCCAACGCTCTATCCAGTAACTTTCAGTAGGAGTAAATGGATTATTTAAATCATAATCAGGGTATCCAGCCATTGCTAAAATATCACCTGTTGATGGCTTCATTATTATAACATTTCCACTACGTGCATTATTTTTATGTACAGCTTCTTTTAAATATTTTTCAGCAATGGTTTGAATATTAACATCTAAAGTAAGAACAATATTATTGCCATTTTCAGCTTCTATAAATTGACCATTTTCACTAGAAATTTCATCTCTATTTACATCAGTTGTTGTAACAATTTTACCGAGGGGTACCAGTTAAGTACGAATTATAAGCTCTTTCAATCCCATAAATTCCTTGGTTCTCACTATTACAAAAACCTATAACATAAGAAGCTAAATTATCATAAGGATAATATCTTTTAGTATCTTCATCAATATTAATACCAGTGGAAATTTTATTTTCATTCATCCAAGTTTTTAATTTATCTATTTTATCCTGTTCTACTCTTTTTGCAATAGTTTGAACAGAATAATTACTATTTACCTTAGCCAAAGTTTCTTCATAATCTAATTCAAAAATCTCTGAAAAGGCCTTTGCCAATTTTTCTTTTTTCTCTTTTGTTTCATCATCAGTTTTGCCCTTAATCTTACTAGGGTTTATAGAAACAGTATCAACATGAGCACTAATAGCAAGGCTTTTACCAGTAGCATCTAAAATATTACCTCTATTTGGATTAATAAGTTTACTTACTGTTTGTTGCTTAAAAGCCATTTCTTTAAGATTTGCACCCTGTACAAACTGTAAGAAACCAAGCCTTACAACAAGAAGCAATAAAATAATAAATAAAAAAATCATGCCAAGGCGAAGTCTTTTAAAAGTTACAGTATTAGAAATTTTCTTTTCTTTTTTATTTAATTTTCTGTTTTTTTTATTATATTTATCCATACAAAATCACTTTCTTTTATAATTTCCTTTTTTTATATTTTATATGAGAAAAAAGGAAAAATCAATAAAAAGGTAATAGCAGGCGGATTAATGGCTGTTATAACCATTATCATAGTT
>CAQOYX010000049.1 GCA_948852375.1 uncultured Clostridia bacterium | reverse complement strand
TTTCTTTATTATATCTACAATATATATGTTTATATTATACTTTGTAAGTGCATTACTAGATAGTATAATGCTTGCAATATTTGGGTATATAGTCTCAAGAATTATTGGAATTAGACTACGATTTATAGCAAGTTTTAATATGGGAGTACATTCCTTAACATTACCTATTATACTAAATTTAGGTTATATAATGATAAATGCTTTTACAGGACTTGAAGTAAAGTATTTTAGTTGGATGTATACGACGATATCTTGGATTTATATGATTATAGCTATACTAATGATTAAAGCAGATTTTATAAATAAACAAGCAGAATTAATGAAAATAATTGAAGAACAAGAAAAAGTAAAACAAGAAATAGAAGAAAGAGAACGTAAAAAAAAGGAAGAAAAAGATAAAGAAACAAAAGATAATAAAAAAGATGAACCAGATGAAAATAAGGAAGAAAAGAAAAGGGAAAAAGAAAGAAAAAAAGAAGAGAAAGAAGATAATAAAAGTGACAAAGAAGATTTAAATGGTCTTGCACCACAGGGGTAAAAAGTAGTAGGTTTATAGGTATAGCCTGAAAAAACCTAAATATAAATATAAAGGAAAATCTAAATGAATAAAAAAGAAAATAACAAAAATAACAAAAAAAGCAGTCTATATTTAGTAATAACACTACTAGGAATATTACTAATTATTATAACTATATTTGGTTTATATACAACTAAAAAGAATAAAGAAGAAAAGGAAAAAAATATTTCATATACAGATTTAATAAAAGAAATTAATGCTGAAAATGTAAAAAAGGTAGAGATGACAATTGGAAGTACATCTGTAAAAATTACATTAAAAAATGATGAAGAGAAAAAATCAATTGTTCCTAGTACGCAAGCTTTTATTGAATTAATACAAGAAAAAGTAAAAGAAGGCAATGAAATAAATTTAGAGCAGAAAAAGCCAAGCATATTAATAACAATATTTGGAATAGTATACGATATATTACCACTAATATTGATGATTTTAATAGTAATGGTATTAGTATATGAAGTACAAGGACTTGGAGATAAATCGAAAGTTTATGATGGACAAGAAAATAAAAGTGATGTTAAGTTTTCAGATATAGCAGGGCTAGAAGAAGAAAAAGCAGAAATGGTTGAAATAGTAGATTTTTTAAAGGAACCTGATCGCTTTTATGACATGGGAGCGAAAATACCCAAAGGAATTTTATTATATGGTAAACCAGGAACAGGAAAAACATTAATTGCAAAAGCAATTGCAGGAGAAGCTGGAGTTCCATTTATTTCAATGAGTGGTTCTGAATTTATAGAAATGTTTGCAGGGCTTGGAGCATCACGTGTAAGAAGTCTATTTAAAAAAGCACGTAAAATGTCCCCATGTATAGTATTTATTGATGAAATAGATGCAATAGGTTCAAGACGTACATCAAATAGTGGTTCAGATTCTGAAAATAACCAAACATTAAATCAATTATTAGTAGAAATGGATGGTTTTGAAAAAAATGAAACAATAATAGTGTTAGCTGCAACCAATAGACCAGAGATGCTAGATAAAGCACTTCTTCGCCCAGGAAGGTTTGATAGGCAAATAACAATTGCACCACCAGATGTAAGAGGAAGAGAAGAAATATTAAAAATACATTCAAAAGAAAAGAAATTTGCAGATGATGTAACCCTAAAAAGTATTGCAGAAGATACAGCAGGATATACTGGAGCAGAGCTTGCAAATATATTAAATGAATCAGCAATAATAGCAACAGTTAACAAACATGAAGTAATAGAGCAAGAAGATATAGAAGAAGCGGTAAAAAAAGTAACAGTAGGAATTCAAAAAAAAGCAAGAGTAATATCAGATAAAGAAAAGAAATTAACAGCATACCATGAAGCGGGACATGCAATAGTAGGGAGATTTTTGAATACAGGAGATCCACTAAAAGAAATATCTATAATACCAAGAGGAGTAGCTCGGGCGGATACACTATGTATAAAACCAATGAAGATAAATTTTATCGTTCAAAAACAGAATTAGAAGAAAGATTAGTAGGGTTATTGGGAGGCCGTGCAGCAGAGAAAATAGCACTAAATGATATATCGACAGGAGCAAGAAATGATATACAAGTAGCAACTGAAATTGCAAAAGATATGGTTACAGCATATGGTATGAGTGAAACATTAGGTCCAATTTCACTAGAAAATAATGAGAATTTAGCAGTTTTTGGGCAAAATATAGAAGATGCAATAGGAGTAGAAGTAAAAACATTAATTGATACAGCTTATAATCAAGCAATTAGAATATTATCACAAAATACAGATAAACTACAAATTCTTGCAGAAATGTTATTAGAAAAAGAAACTGTAACTGCTGAGGAGTTTGAAGAGATATTTTAGATATTAAAAATTTTATAAACAAGAAATATATGATAATAGCTAAGACCGAAAAGAAC
Organism: uncultured Clostridia bacterium; assembly: GCA_948852375.1. The sequence goes on along the minus strand of CAQOYX010000049.1, from coordinate 8,050 downwards.
CACATAATGTGGTTTTTTTCGGTTTTGGCTATTATTTGGAAATAGGCGGAATATAAATTATTTCATTTTTTAATTTTTCGGCTGTATCTGAATATATTGCTGCATTCACTTTGATGCCAAAGGACTGAAATAGGTTTGTCATTTCAGAGGTAAGTTCTTCTACAAACTTTTCAACACAGATGAGTTTGTATACATAACCTGTACCTGGCAATTCTAAAGTGCCATTTTTGGATAGTTTTTTTGGATCCAATTTATCTGTTGCAATATGCAACTGATTTACAGGGATCCTAAAAACATCAAAAACTCCGTTCTCATCATATAAGCCATCTTTTCTTTGATGAGGTAAAACCAATAAATGTTCAGTCCGAAATGCCCAAATATCATTATATAGTATAGCCATAAAATTATACCTCACTTTCTTGTGTTATATATATATTATACTATTTTATTTAAATAAATGCAATGATTTACATAAAATAAAAAGAAAAATATTTATGGGGACAATTTCATTAAATATTACCAATATATAATATTTAATGAAATTGTCCTGAAAATACTTTAAAAATATTGTTCATTTTTTATTTATGTGATAATATATATGTAGTATGATTTATTTTGAATTTAGGGGAGTAAAAAGTTGGAAAAGACAAAGGAACTAGAAAAAAGTAATTTATCAAATGATAAAGAAAAAGAAGTAATTAAAGGACAGGAAATAAAAGATATTAATATAACAAAAGAAATGAATACAAAAGTAAATAATATGAAAAATAAAGAGTTAAACAATGTAAATTTAAACGATGCAAAAAATAAACAACTAAGAAATAAAACAAAAACGAGAGTAGCTAATGTAAATGATAGTAAACAGAACAATGAAACAAATTTGAAAGCAGGCAATATAAAAAAGAACAAACAAAACAATGAAACAAATTTGAAAGCAGGCAATATAAAAAAGAGCAAACAAAACAATGAAACAAATTTGAAAGCAGGCAATATAAAAAAGAGCAAACAGAACAATGAAACAAATTTGAAAGCAGGCAATATAAAAAAGAGCAAACAAAATAATGAAATAAATTTGAAATTAAACGATAACAAATTAAAAAATGATACAAAAATAAAACACAATATGGTAAAAAGTAATAATCAAAAATGTGAAACAAATATAAATACAAATAATATAAAGAATATCGAATCAAAAAACATGAATATAAGAGAAAATATTAGTCAAAACATAAATTTTATGGATAGTGAACATGCAGAAGAAAAAATAGAAAATAATGTTCAAGAGAACAAAAAAGATAGCTTACATAAATATACAATGGCAATAACAATAATTTCTATTATATTATTTATATGTCTAATTTTATTTTCAACTGTATTTGCACTAACAAATAGAGTAAGTGATAAAATAGTATCAGGAGTTTCGATTAATGGAATAGATGTATCAGGATTAACATACAAAGAAGCAGAAGAAAAAATAAATAAAATATATGATGAACAAATACATAAAAGTATTATATTAAAACATAATGATTATGAAACATCACTATCACCAGAACAAATAGAAACAAAATTTGGAATAAAAGAAGTTCTTGATGTAGCATATGGAATAGGAAGAAGTGGAAAAGTTCTAAAAGATAACTATGCAATTATAAATGCAAATATAAAGAAATTAGACTTTAGCCCAAGTTTTAGTTATAATGAAAAAGCATTAACAGACTTTATAACAGAAACATCAGAAAATTTACCAGAGGCTGTAAAACAGAGTGCTTATTACATAGAAGATAATAATTTAATTATAAATAAAGGTGAACAAGGTTCACAAATAAAAAAGGAAGAATTAAAAAATGCTATATTAGCTAATATTACTGATTTAAAACAAGAGGCAAACATAATTCAAATGATGGTAGAAACAAAAGAACCAGAAGCAGTAGATATAGAAAAGATTCATACAGAAATATATAAAGAAGCAAAAGATGCTTATTATACAAAAAATCCATTTACAATATATCCTCATGTAGAGGGAAAAGATTTTGCAATTAGCCAAGAAGAAGCAAAAGTACTATTAAATAGCGAAGAACATCAAATAATAATACCACTAAAAACAAATATGCCAAATGTAACAACAAATCAAATTGGAACAGAAGCATTTCCAGATTTACTTGCAACATACAAAACTACATTTTCAACAAGGAATGGAAACAGAACCACCAATATACGCCTTGCATCAAACAAAATAAATGGCGTAATATTAATGCCAGGGGAAGAATTTTCATATAATACAATAGTTGGAAAAAGAACCGCTGCTGCAGGCTATAAAACAGCTGCAATATATATAGGAGGAAAAGTAGAAAACGGTATAGGTGGGGGAATTTGCCAAGTATCATCAACATTATATAATACAGCATTACGTGCGAACTTAGAAATTATAAAAAGATCAAACCATAGGTTTGCAACAGGATATGTGCCATTAAGTACAGATGCAACAGTATCATGGGGAGGACCAGAATTTATATTTAAAAACTCAAGAAAATATCCAATAAAGATAGTATCTACAGTAACAGGAGGAACAATTCAAGTAGATATATATGGTTGCAAAGAAGATGTTGAATATGAAGTAGTAATTCAATCACAAAACTTACAAACAATACCAATGCAAACAGAATATAGAACAAATACATTACTTCCAGAAGGAACAACAAAAACAGTACAAAAAGGACATCCAGGATATAAATCAAGGGCATATAGAATTTTAAAATTAAATGGAGAAGTGGTATCCAAAGAGCTATTGTCAACAGATACATATGCACAGTTGTCTACGATTATAGAGAAAAATTGATTGTTATGTGCAGTTCGCTTTTAGGTAGTAATATAAAAAAGAGAATAAGTGTTGAGTAATGGAGACTATTCATTAAAATTTATGCCTTACAAGAAAGGAATGATAGTAAAGATGGATTGGAATAAAGAAACAGTACAAAAAATGGAATGGAATGGAGAAATTTCAAATTTTGAAGAAAAGTTAAAAGTAGCTAAAAAAATTGTAGAAAAAGTAAAAGATGGAGACGTTATAGGAGTTGGATCAGGCTCAACATCATTTATTGCGATAAAAGAAATAGCAAAAAAAGTAAAAGAAGAAAATTTAAAAATTACAGCAATACCAACATCATACGAAATTAATTTATTATGTAATGAACTTAGAATACCTACTGCAAGTTTACTAGATAAAAAGCCAGACTGGAGTTTTGATGGAGCAGACGAAGTAAATGATAAAAATTGGTTAGTAAAAGGCAGAGGTGGAGCAATGTTTAGAGAAAAACTAAACATTGCAAGTTCAGAAGTTACATATATATTAGTAGATGAAACAAAATTTGTAAAAAATATATGTGACAAATTTCCAATACCAGTAGAAGTTACACCTATGGCAATAAACTATGTAAGACAAGCCATGTTTAATATGGGAGCAGAAAAAGTAAACCTAAGACCAGCCAAGGGAAAAGATGGACCAGTTATAACAGAAAATCGGAAATGTTATACTAGATGTTATTTTTAGAAATGTAGACGAAAGCTTAGAACAAAAATTAAAAAGCATAGTAGGAGTCGTGGAAACAGGATTGTTTATAGGATATAAAGTTGTTATTGAGAAATTATAGTAAATGAAAGATTGATACTATTCACAGCTGAAAAAAGATTATGTATCTAAGCCTCATCTGTCAGTTTTATTGACTGATAGATGGGGCTTAGAGTACTTATTATATTGTATGTGAATTAAACTCAAAGGTTAAATGTAAATCTAAAAAGCAAAAAGAAATTCTTGCTTTTTAGATATGTCTATAGTAGAATATAGAAGTAAAAACAAGAAAGGTTAAAAAATATGGATAATGAAAATATAACAAGTCCAGAATTAAAGGATGATCGGAGAAGAGATGTTAGAAACATCTTTAAGACCCAAAGTATTAAATGAATATATAGGACAAGATAAAGTAAAAGAAAACATGAAAATATATATAGAGGCAACCAAAAGAAGAGGTGAGCCTCTTGACCACGTTTTGCTATATGGTCCACCAGGACTTGGAAAAACAACCCTATCAAACATAATAGCAAACGAAATGAATTCTAACATAAAAATAACATCAGGGCCAGCAATAGAAAAACCAGGAGACTTAGCGGCAATACTTACTAACCTTTCAGAATTTGATGTACTTTTTATAGATGAAATACATAGATTAAACAAAACAGTAGAGGAAATCCTATATCCAGCGCTAGAAGATTTTAGCTTAGATATAATAATAGGAAAAGGACCAAGTGCAAGGTCAATAAGATTAGATCTACCAAAATTTACCCTGATAGGAGCAACAACAAAAGCAGGGTCACTTACGACACCATTAAGAGATAGATTTGGAATAGTATCAAGATTAGAACTATACACACCAGAACAACTTGAACTAATAATAAAAAGATCAGCCACAATTCTAGGAGTAGATCTAGAAGAAAAAGCAACAAATGAAATGGCAAAACGTTCAAGAGGAACTCCAAGAATAGCAAATAGAATTTTAAAAAGAGTAAGAGACTATGCATCTATTCTAGGAGACGGGAAAATCACATTAGAAATAGCAAAAATAGCATTAAATAAATTAGAAATAGATGAACTAGGATTAGATGAAACAGACAGGAAAATACTAAAAACAATAATAAAACAATACAAAGGAGGTCCAGTAGGATTAGAAACTCTAGCAACAACAATAGGAGAAGAAGTAGAAACAATAGAAGACGTATATGAACCATACCTACTACAAATAGGTTTCTTATCAAGAACACCAAGAGGAAGAATAGCGATGCCAGATGCATATACGCATCTGGGAATGAATAGTGAACAGTAAATAAAAGGAGAAAAAACAAACAATGGGAATAATATATATTTTATCAATAATTATATTAGCAGTAAACTTTATACTTATTAAAAAAACTGATAAAACATTAAACATATTAAGTTTTATAAATATAACAATAGGTGTAATATTCTGTTACAACACATTTATATGCTATATATTAACATTCTTCACAATACCAGTAACACTAATAAACCTATCAATAATAAATACAATACTATCAATAATCTTCTTAAGCACAATTATAAGAAAAAAACAAATCCAAGCTTACCAAATACACAAAATAGACCTAGCATATATTGCAATATTTGCACTAACAGTACTAATAATTTCATACCTAAACTTTTGCTTTCCATTTAATATAAAATATGAAACAGGAGATCCATCATTACACTATTTAACATCAGAAATGTTTGCAGAAAGTGACTCATTATTAATAACCCAAAAAGATGAAGTATATGGTGGATTTGCTACACGAAAAACAGTATCATACGTTAATTCTGGGCTAATAATGAAATGCTTAAATGGCATAATAGATCCATTTTATAATTACAACATATTTATAGTATTTGGAATTTTTGTATTATTTATAACAGCATCATCAATGTATACAACAATCTCAAGTTTTGCAACAGATAAAAAAACAAGATTCCTAGCATTCATAATAAGTTTAATCTACACAATGGGATATCCATTAAACAGTTTCCTATTTGGATTTGAATACTTAAGCATGGGAATTTTCCTTATATGCCTAGTATTCGACATGGTATATTATTTTAAAAACAAAGAACTAAAACAATCATATATAATAGCAATATTGGCATTATTAAACTTTGGAGTATTTAGTGCGTACTATATGTTTGTACCATTTTTATACCCAAGCCTATGGATATACTTTTGCATGAACAGTTATGAAAAAAACAAAAAAATAATTACAAAAAATAATATCATCTTACTTGCAACTACACTATTAGTACCATTTATACTAGGTATTATATATCATATAATACCATCAATATATAGTGTAATAATAAATAGCAATTTAGGAGCAGAGTCAATCTTTAAGTACTCATCAAATTTAGTAGGAAATAGCTTTTCAAGATATGGATACATCTATGTAAATTTATATTCGAATATGTTATTACTACTACCGCTTCCGATATATATGATGATAAAAAAGTGGAAAGAAAACAAATTTGCAGTAATAAACATGATACTTTGCATAGCATTCATAGAACTATTATTACTAGGATATACATTTGGAAAAGTATCAATATACTACTTAAGCAAAAACTATTTTGCATTATGGTTCATATTATTTTATCTAAACTACAAAGCATTGATAGAAATATATAAAAAATATCCGAAAGTTCAATTTGAAATAGTAGGATTTTACAGCATATTAATAATATTAAATTTACTATTTGTAGATACAACATTAGAAAACAGAGAATTTAATGAAGAGGAAAAACCAACTGCTGTAGTAGAAGTATTTGGTGCCAATAAAACAATATTAAAGTATAAAAAAACAGATTTATATAAAGAAGAACTAGAAATATTAAAATATTTAGAAGATAATATAAGTTATGATAACCAAGTAGAAATAATAGGAGACATGGAACAAGGATATTGGGCATATCCACTAACAAAATATATAAACAATAAATCTGGTGAATACACAAAAAAAGGACAAGATGGACTTACATTAAAAAGTATAAAAGCAAAAAGAGATATAGAAGAAGCAGACTATATAGTATACTTTAATAGAACAGATTACTATAAAGCATTGGAAAAAAGAATACATGAATTAGGAAATATCATTTTTGAAAATAAATATGGAGGAATTGTAAAATGTACTAAATAAAAAAATACATTTTAATAAAAAAGGAATGATGAAAAAATGAAATTATTAATGCATACATGTTGTGCACCATGTAGCGTATATTGCATAGACGCATTAAGAAAAGAACAAATAGAACCTATTATATATTGGTATAACCCAAACATACATCCATATACAGAATATAAAGCAAGAAGAGATTGCTTAAAAGAATATGCAAATAGTATAAATATAGAAGCAATATTTGAAGAAGAATATGGATTAAGAGAATTTACAAAAAATGTAATAAATGATTTGTCCAATAGGTGTCAAAATTATTGTTACCAAGTGCGCTTAGAACAAACAGCTAAATATGCAAAAGAACATGGATATGATATGTTTACAACAACATTATTAGTAAGCCCATATCAAAATCATGAGAAACTTAAGGAGATAGGAGAAAAACTAGCCAAACAATATGGACTTAAATTTTTATATTGTGATTTTCGAGTAGGATTTAGAAAGGGACAACAAAAGGCAAGAGAGCTAGGGTTATATATGCAAAAGTATTGTGGATGTGTGTTTTCAGAGGAGGATAGATATCTACATGCAAAAAAGAAAAAACTTACAGCCACAAAGAGCTTGGAAGATGAAAAATTAATATAATGAAGGTATATAATAAACAAAAAATGTGTTAATAAATTGCTTATATGTGAGGAGAAAAGAAGAAATGGAAGAATTAGAAATTAGAAATTAGAAATTATATAAATGACTATATAAAATTTTTAAATGGAAAAGAAGATATAGATAAAATTTTAAAAAACATGTCGTTTGCAAATCAATTAACTCAAGAATTTAAATTCAGAAGACAAGAAAAATTAAATGTAAAAGAAAAAGTGCTTTTGAAAAAATATAAATTTCTTTCAGATACAAATGTTATACCTGTAACATTTGCAAATGATCAATATTATAGGTATGCAAGATGGTTTTTTAAATATTTAGCAGTAGAACAATTTGAATGTGATAAAAAAAGGATAAATATTAAATTAGGAGAAGTAAAGACTAAATATACTTTTATAAAGCCTTTAAAAGATAAAATAATACAATGTCCAAACTGTGGAAATAGTATAAAACATGCGGAAAATGATTCAACACAATTAATTACGAAATGCCCTTATTGTAAAACAATTATAAACACAGATGATTTAAAAATAAAATTAACAAATTTCAATATTTGGTTAAGAAACAAAGAAACAAGAAGAGGAGAAAAAATTATTTTAGCAGGGCTTGCTGTAAATTTATTTAGTTTTTTTCTATTATTACCTATAGGAATTGGATTAATATTATA
>CAQOYX010000048.1:8624-10550 GCA_948852375.1 uncultured Clostridia bacterium | reverse complement strand
AGTGTCTTGATAAAAATAAAAAATTTATATAGTAATACAAATGAATTTTATAGATATTCACTAGTAGTTATGCAGTAAAATCTTGTACCATTTTTTGTGTTCCTTTTGGTAATTCTTCTTTTTTTCCATTACAAAAACCCCCATTGATATTTCTATTTTATCACGGAGGTTCTTTTTTACACTACTTTTTCTATAGTTCTGGAAAAATTAAAATAAGTTTTTTCCTTTGTTGTTATTAGCCTTTGCAATCTTCACATTCATGATCACATTTACAATCTGGTTTGTGTTCAGGTTTGCAATTTAGGTTATGATTATCATTACAAACTATATAATCACATTTGTCCATTTTTGTACCTTTTAAACATTTTCCTTCATGGTTACTTTTAGCACATAATTTTACGTGTTTCACTTGATCTACCCAAAAGTTGATTTCATATTTTTTATCTGGACAAAGAGGCCCGAAAACAAATTCACCATCTTCATCTGTAAAAGTGTGAGATACAGGTCTTCTTTCTTCCTTACCACATTCACAAACAACTTCTATTAATTTAACAACAGCATCTTTAACAGGTTCCTTATAACAATCTCTTATAACACCATAAATAACATTTCTATTATCACATGTTTAAGTGAAAAAGTACCAAAAAGGATATTAAATAAAAAATACCTGTAGCTTGTAGTCTTTATCAATTATGATGTGGTCAATTATAGATAGCCAAATTCTCCTTTTCTGTACCCTAGTGAAGCTATTATACTCTGTAATAAAATCATGGTTTAAGAATGATTTTAATGTATCTAAATTAGTATTAGAAACATTGCTTTCTATTTTTTTTTGTTGCTTACATAATTCTTCTAGTTGTGTTGTGTATTCTTTGTAATCTTTTTCATAGTCTTCAATTCTTATTAAATCTCTTATGTATAAATCTTTTAATTTTATTAATTTATTTTCTACTAAAGTAATTTCTTTTGACATATCCATTTCCTTAAAATACTTTTCCTTGTATTCATAAGCAAATATATATTTATTTAATTGAGGTATAAAATTTTGCAAAAGTTTTTCTTCTAATCGAACTTCGTTAAAGTTAGTTTCACAAGAACACGATTTAGATAGTATATGTTTTTTACATATGTAATAATATTTAGAACTTTCAACATTTTTAGCATAGAATTTTCCACCTAATTTATAACCACATTCAGCACAGTTAAGCATACCTTGAAATATGTATCCACCAGAATTATTTTCATTTTTCTTTCTGGCATTTTTTTTTAATAATCTTTGGGCATTTTCGAAGATATCCTTATTTATAAGTGGAGAACAAAAATCTTCAATATTACCATATTTAGTGCTTTTAGTACCAATATACAATTTATTTGTTAAAATTCTATATGTTCTCATATAATTTAGATGTAATTCTGGATATTTTAAATCTAGTTTCTGAAATGTTTGATAAGCACTTGTAGTTTCCTTGTAAAATTGAAAAGCATCTAAAACAACTTGTTTTGTATCTTCGTCAATAACAAGTTGTTTGTTTTGTCTTTTTAAACCAATAGGAATTTTTCCACTTATCAATTCTTTATTTTTTATTTTTGTTTTAAAAACACTTCTAATTCTTTCTCCAGTTTGGGCAGATTCATTTTCTGCAACAGAAAGCATAATATTAATATGCAATCTTCCATTTGCAGTAGAACTATCGTATTTTTCAAAAATAGTTTGCCAATAGACCTCATGTTCATCTAATATATCCAATATTTTATAATAATTTCTAACTCCTCTTGAAAGTCTGTCAAGTTTTGTAATTAATATTCTATTAATTTTATTTTGTTCTACATCATGTAAAAGTTTTTCAAGTGCAGGACGTTTTAAATTTGTAGCAGAAAAACCATCATCTTCATATATGCCATATATATGAAAACCATTTGCTAAAG
>CAQOYX010000048.1:0-8614 GCA_948852375.1 uncultured Clostridia bacterium | reverse complement strand
TATTGGTAGCATATTTTGTAAGTTCTTCTCGTTGAGTCCTTAAGCTATCACCATTAAGTGCTTGTTCTTCTGTACTAACGCGAATATATAAAGCTACTTCTTCTTCATGTTTAGTAATATTTTGCATAAAAATTTCCTTTCTATATTATTTTAAATTAATATGTATTAAAAACTTTTAAATATTTTTTTAATTATTATTTGTAAAATCATACCATGTAAATATATTTTATACTTTAATTTATTCAAACATTGCAATAAATATATTTTTTTCTTCTATTGTAATAATTTCTAACTTCCCCTGTTATCTCTTCATTGTATGTAATCACTAGGTGTCCAAACCTTTCCATATTTTGATACTTCCACCTTTACTATTCCCTTTTAGGTGTATTCTATAATTCTATATGCTAAATTATACCTTTAGCATAATAAAATATCTTTCTGCTTTTTACATTTAAATGCTTTGTTTAAGAAAGATAAAACATATAATTCAGATTGTAAAATACTATACTTAAATTCTTCATTTTATCATAAAATGTTAAGAGTAAGCAATAAATACAGGCTATTTGAATAAAGTTAATAGAGGTGATTAAATTTTGGAAGACAAGACTAAGTTTACACTAGAACATGCAAAAATATTCATTCAGACTTTTGCACAAATAGAAGCAGAAATACATGCACCTATAATAGAAGTTATTGCAAAAGTAAAAGAAAAATAAATAAGTATAATAACATATGAATAGAAGAATATTGTATAACAAAATATAAAAGTTCTAATATAATTCATATATGAATACAATGTATAAAACAGCGTATTCATTATAAGGGGGTCTTTTTTTGGGAAAGGTATACATAGAAGAACGTGCAGTAATTTTAGCACAATACATAATAGATAGTGGAGATACAGTAAGAGGAGCAGCTAAGAAGTTTGGAATAAGTAAAAGTACTGTACATAAAGATGTATCTGAAAGACTACAAAAGATAAACCCTGTTCTTGCAGTAGAAGTAAGAAAGATACTAGACGAAAATAAAGCAGAAAGACATATAAGAGGAGGAATGGCTACTAAATTAAAATATAGACATGAAAATGTAGGATAAAAGAATTCCCACCAGCTTTGGTGGGAATTCTTTTATTAGTTATTAAAACTATTACGTTGTTGTTTTCTAGCTTTTCTACAATCTGGACATCTTTGTGGTTCGTTTGTAAAACCTTTTTCGGCATAGAATTGTTGTTCACCAACAGTGAAAACAAATTCAGCACCACAATCTTTACATACTAAAGTTTTGTCTTGTAATTCTTCCATGTATAAAACCTCCTTTTTAGAAATTGGATTTAATTTTTCTTGACCCATTGAACCATTCTAAAAAGAAGGAAATAGTCTAAAATTAATTAAATTCATGTCTTTATAAAGACATGTATAACTATAACATAAAAAAACAGAATATACAAGTAAAAAATTAAAAAATTTATGGTAATTTTAATAAATTCCTGTGAAAAAAAAACTATATGTTCACAAAAAACAAAATTCGACATAAGATATCTAATAAGCAACTTTAAAAATAGAGGTGATGCTTATGGAAAAGATAAAAAAAGGTGATATCGTAGGTAGAATTTCATATGGAAAGGACATTTTATTTACAGTTGAAAATATAGTAAAACGAATAGACGGAACAAAAATTGCAATTTTAAAAGGACTTATTCTTCGCATAGAGGCTGATGCTTTAATAGAAGATCTTGTATTAATAGAAAAGAAACGAATACAAAGTAATATGAGAAGTTTAGAAAATAAGTTAGAAGATAAAATAAAAAGATGTGCAAGAAAAAATTTGTATAAAGAAAAGAGGAGGTTTCTCGGGAGGAGCGAAGAAGAAAAAAATGGAAAGATTTTACATTTAGATGGAGATAGAAGATACTCTGAAAAATCTATAAGATATTATAAAAAATTTGGCTTAGATGCTATAGTAAGGAATGTAGCAGAAAATAAACAAGAATATGTAGTAATGGATCTATTAAATAGATATAACCCAGACATTTTAGTAATAACACGGTCATGATGGAATGATAAAAAATGGAACAGGATATAATGATATATATAATTATAGAAATTCAAGATATTTTATAAGTACAGTAAAAGAAGCTAAGAAATGGGTAAATAGAACCAATAAGGATTTAGTAATATTTGCAGGAGCTTGTCAAAGTTATTATGAAGCCCTAGTATCAGCTGGAGCCAATTTTGCATCATCGCCTGCAAGAGTATTAATTGATTTTATGGATCCATTAGTAGTTGCAGAAAAAATAGCAACAACAGAAGATTATAAATATATTACAATAAATGACATAGCAGATGAATTGCGTGATGGAACTAGGGGGATAAATGGTATAGGAGCAAGAGGAAAAAAGATTACAGGAGTAAAAGGTGAAAAATAACAAAAAAATTAAAATAATAATATTCCTTATTTTACCATATAATTAAATGGTATCTCAACCATAAAAAGAAATGTTGCATAACTAGAGGAATATTCTATATTCACTCTTTCAAAAAATAATAGAAAAAAATTTTGATTAAATATCATTGATAAAATTTTTGTAAAAGATGGTCAAAATAAAGAGGTTACGTTCATTCCTGTAACCTCTTTATTTTAAACTATTCTTCGCAACTGTCCATATCACAAGGTGCATCTACTGGGCAAACTCCTGCACATGTTCCACATCCTATACATGCATCTTTATCTATAATATATCTTTCGTCGCCTTGTGATATACATTCTACTGGGCAGTTTGCTGCACATGCTCCACAACTTATACATTTATCTGTAATTTTATATGCCATATACTCGCCTCCTTTAATACTACATTTTATTTATATAAATTAATATTTATAACTATTTTAATTTATGTATTAATTTTTATTGCTTTACTAAGGATTTTGTATAATACAACTTCTATATGTTATCCTTCATCTTGATTTTTTAAGTCTTGTTCTTCTAGTTTTTCTAATTTTTTTAGTTCTTTTAATTCTTCTTTATCTATTCCTTGTAATTCATCTGTTTCAACTACATCTTTTATTATCTTTAAATCGCTTGCATTATATTTTTTATAGAAATATCCTTCTTTATCTTTAAATTTAACTCGTACTTTTTCTTTTAATGTTTCAATTCCATCTACTATTCCTTCCCCTTCTTCTTCAGTTCTTACAATTGCTCCTACTTTTGGTAGTTTTGCTAATTTTTCTAAATATGCTTCTTCTTCATATTTTAAACAACACATTAGCCTTCCACAGTTTCCAGAAATTTTTGATGGATTTAGTGAAAGATTTTGCTCTTTTGCCATTTTTATTGATACTGTTTCAAAATTTCCTAGGAATGAACAACAACATAGTTGTCTTCCACATATTCCATTTCCACCAATCCTTTTTACTTCGTCCCTTACTCCTATCTGACGAAGTTCTATTCTTGTCTTGAATATACTAGCTAAGTCCTTAACTAGATTTCTAAAATCTATTCTTCCTTCTGCTGTAAAATAAAATAGTAGTTTTGAATTATCAAATTTGTATTCTACATCTGTTAAGTTCATGTCTAATTTGTGTTTTTTTATTTGTTCTTGACATATTTTAAATGCTTCTTTTTCTTTTATTTTGTTTTCTTCATTGTGTTTTTTATCTTTATATGTTGCAACTCTAATTATTGGTTTTAGCTCATTTTCTATTTTTTCTTCTGGCATTAATCTGTTTTCTATTACTACTTCTGCATATTCTTCTCCCATTGCTGTTTCTACTATTACAAATTGACCTTTAGATAGTTTATAATGACTTGGACTGAAAAAATAGATTTTCCCTGGTCTTGCAAATCTTACTCCTATAATTTCCTTCAAAATTTATTCCTCCCATATTTTATATATCATACTATCTATACTCATGTCATAATTACTGTTTGATTTTAAACTTCTTTTCGTTTGTTCTACTTTTTCTATATATTGTATATATTGTGGTTTTTGCATTAATGAATTTGATAAAATAATGTTTATATAGTCTAATATCTCATATATGTCTTCTTTGTTTTCATACATGAAATTTAGCTTTTTTATTGCATCTAATAGATTATAGACTTCTATATTTGAAAATATCTTTAGAGTTTCTTCGTATTGTTCTTTTTTTTCAATTACTCTTAGTGCTTTTTTTATGCTTCCCTCACATGCTTTTATAAGGTTTTCTTCTAAACTTATTTTGTACTGTTTTTCTAAATATTCTTTAAGAATATCATCTTGTATTTTGTTAAATACAATTTTCATACATCTTGACTTTATTGTATTTATAAAACTACTTTCATTCGAACCTGTTAATATTATTGTTATGTAGTTTGGTGGCTCTTCTAGTGTTTTTAGTAAACAGTTGCTTGCTTCTTTTGTCATTGTGTCTGCATCTTTTATTATATATACTTTTTTGTTTGATATTATTGGCTTTTCTAGTACTTTTTCTGTCATTTTTCTTATTTGTTCTATTTTTATTGTACCGTTTTCTGGTTCTATTTCTATAAGGTCTGGGTTATTGCTATTTTCTAATTCTAAGCATGATTTACAATAGTTACATGGTTTTTCTGTATTGGCAATACTACTACATAATATCATTTTTGCAAATTCTTTTGCAAATAGAGCTTTGCCTATACCACTTGATCCTATGAACATATAACTGTGCATTATTGTATTAGATTCTATTATCTTAGTTAATGTTTGTTTTGCTTTGTAGTTTCCTATTATGTGGTCAAAACTCATTTATGTTTCTCCTTTTTATTTTACCTTTCCAAATAAATCGAATGGCCAGAATCTTATCCATACCTTGCTTTCTAATTTTTCTAAGGGAACACAGCCAAATCTTCTTGAATCTGTACTTTTTGTTCTGTTGTCTCCCATTACAAATATAGAATTTTGTGGTACTATTATGTCTGTATATGGACCATTTAATGCATCTGTTATTACTTCTGGTTGTAAATAATCTTCTTTTAATTCTTCTCCATTTATATATACTTTTCCATTTTCTATTTTTACATGTTCTCCTGGTAATCCTATTACTCTTTTTATATAACTATCTTTTCCAATTTCTAACACATAATATCTAAATTTAGAAAATACATTATTTATATTATGGTTGTATTCTGCTACTGGATTGTTTAAATTTGCATCTGTTGCTGATACATATACTTTTGATGGTGCTTCAAATGTTACAATATCTCCTCTTTCTGGAACTGAATGTGTTATTCTAATTGTTCTATTTAAAATTAATCTTTGCCCTTCTTTTAATGTTGGAAACATTGATGGCTGTTGTACTATTGTTGGAGTACCTATAAAATATCTAACAAGTAAAGCTAAAACAACTGCTATTACTATACAATATACCCATTCTAATATTTCTTTTACTTTTATCTTTTTTTCTTCATCCATTAGCATTTCTTCCTTTCAAATTATAAGTATCTTTATAATGCTTACTTATTATATATCAGTTTCTGTCTTTTGGCAAGTAATATATTAAATTTCCCAAGGTTATGTAACACATATCTATTTCTTCGTAGGTACACGAATTACTACTTCTGTTCCTTTTCCTTGCTCACTTTTTATATCTATACTTCCTTCATTCTTATCTAATATCTCTTTTGCGATAGATAAACCAAGTCCTGTTCCTCCCATTTCTCTTGTACGTGCTTTGTCTACTCTATAGAACCTATCAAATATTCTTGTTAGGTCTTCATCTGGTATTCCCATACCATTATCTATTACTTTTATATAAGCATCATTATATACAAATCCTACATATATTTTTATGTTTCCTTCTTCTTTTGTATATTTTATACTGTTTGTTAAAATATTTAGTACAACTCTTTCTATGCCATATTTATCAGCATATACAGGTGGAACATTTGCAGTTACAAAACATTCTACATGATGATGTTTTTTGTTTATTTCAAGTTGTACTTTTTCTTGGCATCTTTTTACAAGCTCCCCTAAATCGAATTCTTCTTTTTGTACTTGTACTTGATTATTATCAAACCTTGATAATGCTAATAAATCTGTAACCAATTTTGCCATTCTTCTTGCTTCTGTTGCAATAACATTTATGAATTTGTCTTGTGTTTGTTTATCATATTCTCCTTCTAATAATGTATCTGCATAACCCATTATTGATGTAATTGGTGTTTTTAACTCATGTGATACATCTGCTACAAATTCTTTTCTCATGTTATCTAGTTTTACGTGTTCTGTTATGTCTTGTATTACTACCATTACTCCGTGCTGATCTATCTAATTCGTCCTTTAATGGTGCAAAAAATAAGTTTATATGCTTATCTCCTATACTTATTCTTTCTTCTGAAGATGTCCAATCATCTAGGTATATAATTTTTTCCATGTTTATTTCTACATTAAATTTTTCAAATATTTTCTGAAATGTTTCATCTTCTGGCATTATTCTAAGTAATCTTGTTGCTGCTGGGTTTACTAATATAATATTTCCCTCCATATTAAAGGCAATAACTCCATCTGTCATATGTAGTAGTATTGTTTCAATTTGCTTTTTTTGCCTTGATACTTCTTTTAGATTCTCTTTTATTTCTGTTGTCATCATTCCAATTGCTCCAGCAATTTCATCTACTTGTTTTTTGTTTTTATCTTCTTTTATTTCGTCTTGTGCTGATACTTTTTTAGCACTATTTAATAATTTATTTATTGGTATTGTAATTTTTATTACAACAAATATAGTTATTCCTATTGCTATTACTAAAAATGCAAATACTGCATGTATTGATAACATTGTTCCTTTGTTTACTATATTCGATATATTTTCACTTAATATTTCTATATTATTGGTTGAGGCTATGTTTAAGTATATTGTTTTTAGACTTAGTACAAAATATGTTCCTAATCCTGCTATTAATATTATTGATATTATTGTTAATATTAATATAATTTTTAATTGTACATTTTTTATCATTTTAACAGGCTTTCCTTTCGTTTATTTTTATATTTCTGACTGTTTTAAGGTCGAAAGTTTTTAGACTTTCGACCTTTCCTTTATTATTTTGATGCTATGTAGTATCCTACTCCTCTTTTGGTTATTAATATTTTTGGAGCTGATGTGTCTTTTTCTATTTTTTCACGAATTCTTCTTACTGTAACATCTACTGTTCTTATATCGCCATAGTATTCATAACCCCATACTTTTTCAAGTAAAACTTCTCTTGTTATTACTTGCCCTGGTTGATTTGCTAAATATTTCAATACTTCAAATTCTCTTAGTGTTAAATCTACCACTTCACCTTTTACTTTTACTTCAAATTTGTCTAAATCTAGACTTAAATCTCCAACTACAATTTTGTTTGTATTGTCTTCTTGTTCAGGCTCTATATTATTTGAAGAAGATGACATTTCTACTTTTCTTAAATTTGCTTTTATTCTTGCCATTAGTTCTCTTACACTAAATGGTTTTGTAACATAGTCGTCTGCTCCTAATTCTAGTCCTAATATTTTATCTATCTCTTCATCTTTTGCTGTTAACATAAGGATTGGTACATTTAAGGTATGTCTAATTCTTTTACATACAGCAAGTCCATCCATTTTTGGAATCATTATATCTAATAAGATTAAGTCTGGCTTTTGGTTTAATGCTATATCTACTGCTGTTAAACCATCATTTGCTTGTAATGTATTATATCCTTCTTTTTGTAAATTATGTGCTAATATGTCTACAATGTGTTCTTCATCATCTACTATTAAAATAGTTTTTTTGTCTTCATTTAGCATTTCTTCTTCCATAAAGCTACACCTCTACTTTTCTTTAACAAAATATCTATGATAAAATATATCATAGATATTTTGTTTTAACAATAGTTTTTTTAGATTTTCTTAATTTTCTAATGCCATATTTATTAATGCCATTCTTATATATACACCATTTTACACTTTAGTTTTTATTACTATTTATCCTAATTCTCTAATTTCTTGTTCATATTCAAAACTATTTGCATATACTGTTTCTGGCGATATATCAATTTCTCCATTATTCCATACTATAATACCATTTTCTAAATATGCATTTTTAAATATTTCATAATCTTCAAGTTTTTTATAAATAGGATATTCAAGTAATTTTGAAGCATCAAAAACTCTTTTTTCACCACTTGAAAAAGTAACTAGCATGCATAATTCTGCAATTATACTTATGTTTTTAATCTTTAATATTTCACTATTATTTCCTGCATATGCTATATCATTTACTATATACACATTTCCACTCCTTTCTATTGTAAAGGTTTTATATTATTAAAACTTATTCCTTTAATAGCATTATTCCAAGCTTGGTATAATTCATCTTCGTGTAAAATCATCCATGCTTGTAATAATTTTAATTTTTTTACAGGTAACGAACCACTTAATAATTCTCCATCAATCCCAACAGATGCCTCATATTCTCCATAATATACATGCACATGTGGCTTATGATGTTCATCATTATCTAAAAAAATTAATTTTATTATCATTCCTTGAAATCTACTTAATTCTGGCATTTTTCCTCCTTGTTTCCTTTGTTAATATTTATATTATAAGTCATTTATACAAATTTTATATATATTT
>CAQOYX010000047.1 GCA_948852375.1 uncultured Clostridia bacterium | reverse complement strand
TGCAATTGAACTTGGATATATACAAGTTCCTAAAAATGTATTCATAGATATAGATATGATAAACAACTATCCAGATGAAAACCTAGTAATAATAACAACAGGCTCACAAGGAGAAACAATGTCAGCCCTAACAAGGATGGCAGCAGGAGAACACAGAAAAGTTACAATAACACCAAATGATTTAGTAATAATTTCAGCAAATCCAATACCAGGAAATGAAAAATTTGTATCAAAAGTAATAGATGATTTAATGAAAATTGGTGCAGAAGTAGTATATTCAGCATTAGAAGATGTGCATGTATCAGGACATGCATGCCAAGAAGAACAAAAATTAATGTTAGCACTTACAAAACCAAAATACTTCATACCAGTGCATGGAGAATATAGGCAACTTGTAGCACACATGGAAACTGCAAAAAAAATGGGAGTAGAATCAAAAGATATATTCATTATGAACAATGGGAGAATACTGGAACTAAATGAAAATGATGCAAAACTTTCAGGAACAGTTCCATCAGGAAAAATTTTAGTAGATGGATTAGGAGTAGGAGATGTAGGAAACATAGTACTTCGTGATAGACAACATTTATCACAAGATGGATTAATTGTAATTGTAATAACAATGGATTCATCAACAGGAGAAGTAATAGCAGGACCAGATGTAATTTCAAGAGGTTTTGTATATGTACGAGAATCTGAAAATTTAATGGATGATGTAAAAAAGGAAATTAGAGAAGAAATAGAAAAATGTGAACAAAGACACATAAGAGAATGGTCAATAATAAAATCGAACTTAAAAGATAATTTAAGAGATTATATCTACCAAAAGACAAAAAGAAATCCTATGATTTTGCCTATTATTATGGAGGTATGATAAAAATATTGAAAAATCAAGCATTTTGAAGTGAACCCTCCTTATTAGACAAAAAAGTTTAATAAGGAGGGTTCATTTTATATGTCTAAATATTCAAAAGAATTTAAATTAGAAGTAATAAAATATTATGAAAAAAATCATATTGGTTGTGGTGAACTTGCAGAACATTTCAAAATCCCCAATATGTCTGTAGTTAGTGTAAGTGTAAAATTTATGAGTTGCAATAAGAAGAAAATTTTGTTATAATACAAATATTAACAAATGGAAAGAGGGAGAAATATGGATTATAAAGATTTAGCAAATGTTATATTTCCAAAAGTAAAGGACAGTTCATATTATGAAGAAAAATATTCAAAAAGAAATTTACCTGAAATTGCAGTAGTTACAAGGTTTGCACCAAGTCCAACAGGCTTTGTTCATATAGGAGGATTATATCAATCTGTTATTGCAAAAAAGATGGCAAAACAAACAGGTGGAGTATTTTTTTTAAGAATTGAAGATACAGACCAAAAACGTGAAGTAGAAAATGGTGTTACTGGAATTATCCAAGCTTTAAAAGAATTTGGCATGTCACCAGATGAAGGTATGATAAATGAAAATGAAGGAATAGGTGCATATGGACCATATAAACAATCATTAAGAAAAGAAATTTATCAAAGCTATGCAAAATATTTAGTAGAAAAAGGGTATGCATATCCATGTTTTTGTAAACCAGAAGAACTAGAAGAAATGAGACAAAAGCAAGAAGTAGCAAAAGAAAGAACAGGATATTATGGGGTATGGAGTAAATGCAGGCATATTCCAGTAAATGAACAAATACAAAGAATTCAAAGTGGAGAAGAATACATACTACGCTTCAAATCGCCACGGAAATTCAGAAAAGAAAATAAAACATCATGATGTTATAAAAGGAAATGTAGATTTTCCAGAAAATGACCAAGATATAGTTATTATTAAATCAGATGGACTTCCAACTTATCACTTTGCACATGCAGTGGACGATCATTTAATGGGAACTACTCATGTTATCCGTGGAGATGAATGGCTATCTTCTGTTCCACTTCATTTACAATTATTCCAAGTACTAGGTTTTAAGGCACCAAAATATGCTCATATCGCACCAATAATGAAAGAAGAAAATGGAGCAAAAAGAAAATTAAGTAAAAGAAAAGACCCAGAAGCAGCTGTAAGCTATTATCTAGAGGCAGGAATACCAGAAGAAGCAGTAGATGAATATTTGCTAAATATTGCAAATTCTAATTTTGAACAGTGGAGAAGACAAAATCAAGATGCAAAAATGGATGAATTTGAATTACAACTAAATAAAATGAGTGTAAGTGGTGCATTATTTGATATAGTAAAATTATGTGATATTTCAAAACGAGTTATTTCAAAATATACAAAAGAAGAAGTATATGAAAAAACTTTAAACTGGGCAAAAAAATATGATAAATCTTTAGAAGAATTATTAAAAAATAATAAAGAATATTCTTTACAGGTTTTAGGAATAGAACGTGGAAATGTAAAACCAAGAAGAGACATTAGCAAATGGGAAGATGTAAAAGAAAATATAATATGATGATGAATACTTTAAAGAAGAGCCACAGTATGAATTTCAAAAAATAACTAATAAAGAAGAAATAAAAAATATTATTAACACATATATTGAAAAATATTTTGATATAAATGATGATAAAGAAACATGGTTTAATAAAATAAAAGATTTATCACAAAATTTTGGATATGCAAGAGAAACAAAAGAATATAAACAAAATCCAGAAAATTATAAAGGACATGTTGGAGATATAAGTACAGTAATAAGAATTTGTCTAACTGGTAGAGCTAATACTCCAGATATGTACGAAATAATGAAGGTATTAGGAAAAGAATCAGTAATAAAAAGATTACAAATTGCAATTGAAAAATAGGTGATAAAAATGGAATATAATGTAGGGGATGTTGTAAGAACAAAAAAGGTACATCCATGTGGAAGTAAATTATGGGAAATTACAAGAATAGGAGTAGACTTTAAGTTAAAATGCTTAGGATGTGGTCATGTAATTATCATAGAAAGGCAAAAAGCATTAAAAATGATAACAAAGAAAATAGAAAAAGGAGAATATTAAAAAGGATGAAGAAATGTTTATTATTAGGAAATGGTGGAAGAGAAGCGGTACTTGCAGAATACATAGCAAAAGAATACGAGTTATATTCAATATTACCATATGAAAACCCAAGCATAATAGAAGCTGTAGAAAACTCAGGAGGAAAATACATTGTAGCTTCTCCTTTTGATAAAGAATTAGTAAAAGACTTTATACAAAAAGAAGGATTAGAAATATGTGTAATAAGTAGTGATAATCTATTACAAGAAGGGTTAATAGATTTAGCAAAAAGCTTAGGACTTAAAGCATTTGGGCCAACATCTAAAGGAGCAAAAATAGAATGGAGTAAAACATATGCTCTTGAAGTAGTAAATGAAATTGCACCAGAGGTAATAATAAAGAACTATAAAATAGACAAACAAGAAGAATTAGAAAAAGTAATAAATAACTATAAAGAAGATAACTTTGTTGTAAAACCAGAAGGACTAACAGGAGGAAAAGGAGTAAAGGTTGGAGGAATACATTTTAAGGGGATAAAAGAAGGATACCTTTATGCAAAATCTTGCTTAGAAGAAAGCGGAAAAGTAATAATACAAGATAAAGTAGAAGGTTCTGAATTTACAGTTATGTGCCTAACAGATGGAAAAAATGTAGTACCAATGCCAATAACATTCGATTATCCATATCGCTATGAAAAAGATTTAGGGCCTGGAACAGGTGGAATGGGCTGTATTAGTTATAAAGATGGATTATTACCATTCTTAACAAAAGAAGACATAGAAAAATGTGCCGAGTTAATGAAAAAAACAATAAACTATTTAAATAAAGATAGTATTGAATTTACAGGAGTATTATATGGAGGATTCTTCAAAACGAAAGAAGGAATAAAATTCATAGAATTTAATGCAAGATTTGGGGATCCAGAGGCAATAAACGTATTAAATGCACTAGAAACACCATTTACTAGGGTACTAGAAAATATAATAAATGGAACATTATCAGAAGAAAATTGTAAATTCAGTAAAGAATACACATTTACAGTATATGTAGTTAGCAAAGATTATGCAGTAAAAACAAATAAAGAACCAACAATATTTAAAATGGATGCGGAAAAAATAAAGAAAAAAGGAGTAAAACTATATTTTGCAAATGCAAAAAAAATAGGGGAAAACACTTATACATCAGTAAGCAACTCAAGGCTATTTGCAATTTGTACAAAAGGAAGTGATTTCGAAGAAATAAGAAAAAAAGTATATGATGTAATAGAAAAAGATGTAGATAAAGTATTAGATTATAGAAAAGATATAGGAAAAATATATGTGCATTAATAAGTAAAAAAGTATGAAACCAATAAGAACAATCCATACTATATTGAAACTTAAGTAAATTGAAAAGACAACTATACAAATGACTACTATTGGCTATTCCAATACCTTATGTAGCTAAAATAGCTAAAATAAATACAATAGATTTTAATAAATTACAAGAAAAACAAAAACAGAAAGATAAAGCACGAAGTCCAAAAAGGGAAAGAGCGGAGTAATTTGAAAGCAATAGATTTTGTAAAGAGCTAGAGCAAAATAGCTATTATATCAAATCAAAACCACTTTTACCAATAATATTAAAGAAGTTTTTTTGAAATAAGAGGCAGACCAGACGTTCAGCCTCTATAAATTTCCATTTACAAAACTTTTCAAGGTTTCAACTAATTGAATTTTTTCGATTGCCTGAACTTTACGACTTATTACATCAGGAGTATCATTTGCTTTAATTTCAATTTTAGTTTGAACAATAATATTACCCTTATCATATTCATTATTAACAAAATGAATAGTAGGACCAGTAAATTTTTCTTTTGCTTCCCATACAGATCTATGAACTTTCATACCATACATACCACTACCGCCAAACTTAGGAAGTAAAGAGGGGTGAGTATTAATAATTTTATAATTGTTTATTAAACCATTCCCAATCATTTTAAGATACCCTGCAAGAACAATTAAATCAACATCATATTTACTTAAAACACTTAAAAGTTCAGCATCAATTTCGTCTTTAGATTTACCAGTAATCAAATAAGTATCAATATTATTATCTTTTGCTCTATTAATAGCATAGGAATTAGGGTTGTTAGAAACAACCAAACAAATCCTAGCATTCAATTCTTTATCATTTATAGCATCAATTATACTTTGCAAAGTAGTTCCACTTCCGTGAAGCAAATACAACTAAATTATACATACAAATATCTCCCCACATTAAAATATATAAAAAATAAATATTTTTGACAAAAGTATTTACAAATATAAAGTTTATGTTATAATAAAACACATAGAAGCTTACCACATAAAAATGTGGGCCATCTTATAGAAAAATTAAATTATAGCACTACTGAAAGGCCATTCAGAAGTGCATTTTTTATGCTAAAATTATAATCATAATTAAAGCTAATGTTACAAATAATAATATTATGTTGAAAATAATAGAAAGTATTAAACATTTAAATATTAATTTATTCATAAACATCACATCTTTTCATATGTAGAATCAAGATGACGTTGCACTATTTTGAAGTATGCTTCTATCTGTAAAACTAAAAATACCATAACATTTGCAAAAAGTCAATGTAATTGCGAAAAAATATTTGCAAAAAATGCAAAAATCATATATAATAGAACAAATTAGGAGGATAAGAAGTATATGAAATTAATTTCATGGAATGTAAATGGATTACGAGCATGCATAAAAAAGGGATTTGAAGAATTTTTTTATAATATAAATGCAGACATATTTTGTATACAAGAAACAAAAATGCAAGAAGGGCAAATAGATGAATTTGAATTAAAAGGCTACAAACAATACTGGAACAGTGCAATAAAAAAAGGCTATTCAGGAACAGCAGTTTTTACAAAAAAGGAACCAATAAATGTAACCTATGGAATAGGAAAAAAAGAACATGATGAAGAAGGAAGAGTAATAACCCTAGAATTTGAAAAATTCTATTTAATAAACATATATGTACCAAACTCAAAAAGAGAACTAGAAAGACTAAACTACAGAATGACATGGGAAGACGAAATAAGAAATTACCTATTAAACCTAAACAAAAAAAAGCCAGTTATAATGTGTGGAGACCTAAACGTAGCACATGAAGAAATAGACCTAAAAAACCCAAAAACAAACAGAAGAAACGCAGGTTTTACAGATGAAGAAAGAAACAAAATGACAGAATTACTAAAAGCAGGTTATATAGACACCTATAGGTATATCTACCCAGAAAAAATACAATACAGTTGGTGGTCATACATGGGAGGAGCAAGAGAAAAAAACATAGGTTGGAGAATAGACTATTTTATAGTATCAAATGTTATACAAGACAAAATAGAAGATGCAAAAATACACACAGACATCTATGGAAGTGACCACTGTCCAGTAGAACTAGACATCAATATAAAATAACAAAATACTAAACCAAGCAACAAACCAGAGTAAAGGAGATAAAAGAAATGGAAAACAAAAATAACATATGGACAAAATGGCTATACTGGTTCATATTTGCAGTAGCAGTAATAACAGTATACAAAACCCTAGATAACTTCACACAAATAACAAACTGGCTAAAAAGAATAATAAGTATACTAATGCCATTCATAACAGGCATACTAATAGCATACTTATTCTATTTACCATGCAAAAAAATAGAAAAAACATATCAAAAATCAAAACTAAAGTTAATAAAGAAAAAAGCAAGGCCACTAAGTATATTCACAGTTTACCTAATAGTACTAATAATTATAATATTAGCAATGAACTTCATAATACCAACTCTTACAGAAAGCATAACAGATCTTGCAAACAACCTAGTAGGATACTACACAAGCACAATAGAGAATTTTGAAAACATACCAGAAAACTCAATACTAAAACAAATAGACATAAAGAAAATAGCAGATAGTTTATCAAACATAAAAATAGAAGAATACATAAACATAGATACAATAGCAAAATATGCAAAAGGAGCAATAGGAATTGCAAATGGCATATTTGACTTTTTTGTATCCTTAATTGTATCAATATATCTATTACTAGAGAGAACACAAATACTAGCATTTATAAAAAAACTAGCTAGTGCCATATTCAAAGAAAAGACATACCAAGTAATAGGAAAATACTTTGCTAACACAAACCAAATATTCTTCAAATTCTTATCAAGCCAAATACTAGATGGATTCATAGTAGGAGTATTAACATCAATAGCAATGCTAATATTAAATGTAAAATACGCAATATTATTAGGTTTCCTAATAGGATTATCGAACCTAATACCATACTTTGGAGCAATAGTAGGAGTTGGAATATCAATAATAATAACAATATTCACAGGAGGAATTTCGCAAGCTATATGGCTTGCAATAGTAGTAATAATCCTACAACAAATAGATGCAAACATAATAAATCCAAAAATAGTAGGAAACTCTTTAAAAATAAGCCCATTACTTGTAATATTTGCAGTAACTATAGGCGGAGCATATTTTGGAATACTAGGAATGTTCTTAAGTGTACCAATATTTACAGTATTAAAAATAATGATAGAAGACTATATAGATTATAAAAATAAGTTTAAAAATGTAAAAGTAAAAATAGGAACTAATATATAGTAATAAATATAACTGTTATCTTTTTGCCAATATACAATAAAGATTCAAAAAATAGAGGAGAACAAAAAAATGCGAATTAGAAAAAGAAGCTGGACAACCGAAGAGTTACAAGCTGCAGAATTTTACATAGATACACCAAATAAATGTAAAGGAAAGTGGAAAAGTGTATTTAAAGTGGAAAAACCAATTCATATAGAGCTGGGATGTGGAAAAGGACAGTTTATTGCAAACCTAGCATGTAGGAATCCAAATATTAACTTTATAGGAATAGACCTAATAGATACAATGCTAGGGTTAGCAAAAAGAAATGTAGAAGAAGTATATAAAGAGAACAACAAAGAAATAGACAATATAATTTTAACAAGATGTAATATAGAGCAAATATTAGAAATAATAGATGAACAAGATATAGTAGAACGCATTTACATTAATTTTTGTAATCCGTGGCCACGAGGAAAACATCATAAAAAAAGGCTAACACATCCAAGACAGTTAGAATTATATAAAACATTTCTAAAAGATGGGGGAGAAATTAGGTTTAAAACAGATGATGATAGTCTTTTTTTTGATAGCATAAACTATTTTGAAAGAGCAGGTTTCAAAATAATATGGAAAACAGAAGACTTACATAAGGAAAATGTGGAAGAAAACATCATAACAGTACATGAAGCAATGTTTTCAAATCAAGGAATAAAAATAAAAGCACTAATTGCAAAAAAATAGTTATATTAAGATATTATTAAAAAATTAATATAAATATTGACGAAAAAGGAAAGAAAAGATAAAATGGGAATAGACAAAACAAAAGAAGGTGAAAATATGTATGGCAAAAAGAAAAATTGTAAATAAAAGGAAATTTATTCGTGGAATCAGTATAATAACTTGTGGTTTAATCATAATCATTATACTAATTATTATGATGATTAAAGGAATTATATATCTTTTTACAAACAAGCAAGTAAACAAAGAAGATGGTAATAGTAGTAGGACAAGCAAAATGAGTGAAGAACAAAATACAGTACCCATATCATCAAAAATAGAGCCACAAACAGCAAACAATGATATACTAAACCAGTGGAACTTAAAATTAGTAAATAACGAAAATAGTGTAGATAGAAGTTATGTACCAGAACTTGCTGAAATAGCTGATGGAGTAAAATTTGATAAAAGAGCCATAGCATACTTAAAAGAAATGATAAATGCAATGTATAAAGAAGATATTACAGGAATATGGGTTCAATCAGCATATAGAAGCTATGAAAAACAAGAAGAACTATTTAATAAGCAAGTACAAAAAAACAAAACAAACGGTAAATCCCAAGAAGAAGCGGAGAGGCTTGCACAAACAGTAGTACAAAGACCAGAAATGAGCGAACACAACCTAGGACTTGCAGCAGACTTTAACACAGTAACAAATGAATTTGAACAAACAAAAGCATTTGCGTGGTTACAAAAAAATGCTGCAAACTATGGATTTATATTACGCTATCCAAAGGACAAGCAGGATATTACAAAAATAACATACGAATCTTGGCATTGGAGATATGTAGGGAAAGAACATGCTAAGGTAATGAAAGAAAAAGGATATTGTTTAGAGGAATATATTGATTATTTGAAAGGGACACAAGCGGTATAGGGTGATATTTGACTAAAAATGTAGATTTATGCTATAATTGACAAGATATTAAAAAAGGTATTTTTGTCATAACACGAAAATTTATTTGCTATAGTTAAAAAACGAAGGAGAATAAGAGCTAAATAATATACTAAAGTGGAATATATTTATTTGAATTTGTACCTTGAGAGGAAGGAATGATAACAAAAAAATGATTGACACAATTGAATTTGGAATTGGATTTGTAACTGGTAGACCTAATGTATGTAAAATTATTAATTCATATTATGAAGATATACTAAAACAAGTTGCAGATATGAATAAACAAGTAAATATCACAATATTTATACTATATGATATGGAATATCAATTTACTAAAAGGACAGATTTTTATAGCATAATACCTCAAGTATATAAGAATATTAAAATTAAATATATAACTCCAGAAGATATAGAAGAAGAAAAAAAAATATTAGAATCTAGATATGAATTTAAAGATGATGAACTTAATTTAATAATGGGGCATGGACATGCTAAAGGTAGAAATACAGTCATGTATTTTGCACTCAAAAGAAAGATAGATTATTTACTCTTTTGGGATGATGATGAATATCCAATAGCTGTTTTAAAAAATGAAGATAAAACGCTAGAATGGATAAAACAAAATAATATAAAAGAACACATAAAAAACATTGAAAATTTTGACATTACTGTAGGACATCATTGTGGATATATTTCACCAATACCATATATGCAAATAGGAAATGATATAACGGAAGAAGCATTTAAAAAATTTATAGAGGGAATTAGCAATGACATAGTAAATTGGGAAAATATTAAAGAAAGATTTGAAAAAGATAATGGAATTACATATGCAAAAAAATCAATATTAGAAAATAATGCATATGAAATAGAATATGATGGGACTGGAAAATGGATAGCAGGTTCAACATTATGTCTAAACTTTAAATCATTAGATAAAATTCCAGCATTTTATAATCCACAAGGAGCAAGAGGAGAAGACACATTTTTCTCAACTCTATTAAAAGATACAAAAGTATTAAGAATTCCAACATATCATTTTCACGATGGATTTTTGAAATATAGTCAAATTATGAATGGTAGAATGCCAAAAAGCTTAAGAAAAATTAATGTAGAGGAAGAAAGCATAGAATGTAGATTTTTACAAGCTTCGCTTCGGTTGGATAAAATATAAACCATTATTAATGTATATAAAAAATAAGGAAAAATATAAAGAAAATATAAATGAAGTAAAAGAAAATATAAAAATGAGTATTCCGCAAATTGATAAATTATTTTGCAATACAAATTTTTCAGAATTAACAATTGCATTAGAAGAAGCAGATAAAAATGTGGACAAAAACTATAA
>CAQOYX010000046.1 GCA_948852375.1 uncultured Clostridia bacterium | reverse complement strand
TTATTTAATACAATTATACTTTTTTTATTTTTTAATAAATTAATTATTTCTTCATCTTCTAAATCTAGAATTCTACTTGCATCAAAAACTGCAATAATTAAATCAGCTTCGTCTACCATTTTTCTAGATTTTTCTATTCCTATTTTTTCAATTTGATTTGAAGCCTCCCTAATCCCTGCTGTATCAATTATATGTATTGGTATACCAGAAATATTAACAGCTTCTTCTATAGTATCCCTTGTTGTACCCGCTATTTCCGTAACAATTGCCCTTTCTTCTTTTAATATATTATTCAGTAAAGATGACTTTCCTGCATTGGGTTTGCCAATAATAGCTACTTTTATTCCATCCTTTATTATCTTTCCATTATCAAAACTTTTTAACAGTTTTTCCAATCTTCCGTAAGCATCTTGCAATATCCACTTAGTTTCATTGTGGGTAACTTCCTCAATATCATATTCTGGATAATCAATACCTACTTCTATCTGAACTGTTACGGAAATAAGCATTTCCCTAATTTCTTTTATTTTTTTAGATAATATTCCATCTAATTGATTAAGAGAAGACCTAGCTTCTTTTTCAGTACTTGCATTTATTATATCAATAACAGCTTCAGCTTGCGACAAATCCATTCTACCGTTTAAAAATGCACGTTTAGTAAATTCGCCAGGCTCTGCAAGAGTTGCTCCATTCTCCAAACAAACCTCCAAAATCCTCCTTACAACATATATGCCACCATGAGAACTTATCTCACATAAATTCTCTGTAGTATAGCTATTAGGAGCTCTAAAAAATGACACTAAAACCTCATCAACTATCTGATTTCCACTAATAATATAACCATATTTAATAGTATACCCCTTAACAGAATCAATATCAAATTCCTTTTTAGGTTTAAATATCCTATTTAACACTAAAAATGCATTGTCTCCACTCATTCTAACAATACCAATACCGCCAATACCAGGTGCTGTAGAAATAGCAACAATCGTACTCATAAAAATCATCTCTCCTTTCCAAGTATTTAAAAGAACATCCTCGACAGCTACGTAGACATTCCCCCCTTTTTTAATGGGTTTTTTTGTATGCTTCATAATATACTTTACAAGAAATATACATCCAATAGTAAGCTTGTTAGCGTTAGGAAAGTAATATATTTAATTTTCGTAATGAAACCATGGACAGCCAAGAAGCTGGGAATACCCGTTATTGTTAAGAGAAGTATAATGTAGAAAATCAAATACATTACTTATCGGAAGCGAACTGTAATCCTCATACTCAAAAAAAAGCCAAAATACAGATAAAATCCATTTAAACAAACTAGTTTAAACCTGATTAAAATCCGAACTTTGACTTCCGATTTTCTTATTCTATTTTAACGAAATTACAACCTTTCTATAAGGTTCTTCCCCAACGCTAGTTGTAACAACTCTTTTACTATCTTGCAACTTAGAATGAATTATTTTTCTTTCATAAGGGGTCATAGGTTCAAGTGTAATAGACTTTTTTGTCCTAACAACTGTTTTTTCAAGCTTGCTTGCCAAATCTTCTAATGCCTTTTCCCTTTTCTCCTTATAACCGCAAATATTCAAAATAACTTTAACTTTATACTCAGCCCCACGACTTGCTATAACAGATAAAATAGATTGTAAATTATTAAGTACATCTCCTCTATGCCCTATAAGGTAATTTAAATCCTCTCCATCAATATTAACCATAACATAACCATTATCTTGCCTAATATCATACTTTACATTTTTACCTGGTACAGTCTTTATAAATTCTTTTAAAAACATTTCTATCTTCTTTATAGCACTCTCAAAATCTATATTCTCATCATTTTCCCTATTTCTTTTTTCTTTTGCTTGTCTTTCATCATTTTTACTAATAATTTCAACTTTAACAACCCTAGGAGCTAATATACTAAAAAAACTTCTTTTATCATCATTTTCCAAAACCTTTATTTGAGCATCTTCTCTTTTTATACCTAAATCCTTTAGTCCTTTCTCAATAGCTTCATTTGTAGTTTTCCCTTCAAAAATTTTACCTTCCCCCATGTTATTCTTCCTCCTCATTTTTTAGGAATTTATTTAATACAATTCTTTCTAAAATCATAAGTAAATTACTAACAAGCCAATACAAAGCAAGACCTAAAGGTGCAATAATTGCGATAGATACAGACATAATTGGCATAATATAACTCATACTTTTATTAGCTTGTGCAACAGCATCCAATTCATTTGTTTCACTATTTTCCGTTTTTTCATCTTTCTTCTTTGTTTGCATTACTGCAGTCATTCTCATTGAAATAAAAGAAGTTAAAACATATAAAACTGGAATTACATATACTTTCCAATCTGAAAGAGCACCACTTGGAACTGAACTTAAATCTAAACCTAAAAATTCCATATTAATATTAACTCTTTCATCAGTAGCACCTTTTTCTTTTATAACTGCAATTTCTGGATAAGCATTATTATTTCCTGCTTCTTTTATCTCATTTGTATATTGATTAATTAAGTCAGGTTGAACTTTTTTCATATATGTAAGTGGACTTCTAACCAAATAAAATACTGCAAAAAGAATTATAATTTGAGCAATTGCACTCAAACATCCGCTAAAAGGACTCATTTTTTCATTTTTGTATAAATTTAATGTTTCTCTATTTAGCCTTTCTGGGTCGTTTTTATACTTATCTTGAATAACTTTAATTTTTTCTTGTATTTTAGCTGATTTTTTCATTGTTTTTTGTTGTTTTATAGATATAGGAAGCATTATTAACTTCAATACAATTGAAAACAATATAATTGCTAACCCATAATTACCAATAAATTGATACAACCAGTTTAGAACATATCCAAACATATTTGCAAAAAAAGATATCATATATACATTCTCCTTGCTACCTATTTCAAAGGGTCATATCCGCCTTTTGAAAAGGGATTACATTTTAATATTCTCTTTAATCCTAACAATCCGCCTTTTATAACACCATATTTTTCAATAGCCTGTCTTGTATATACTGAGCATGTTGGATAAAATTTGCAATCAAAACCAAGGTCATGAAATATTGGTGATATGTATTTTTTATAAAAATCAATTAAAATTATGAATATTTTTTTCATTATATACTTATTCCTATTCTTTTTAAAACATTTGCCATATCTTCTTTTATATTTGAAAAGGTAGCATAACTAATATCAACTTTTTTCTTCCATAAAAACACAATATTATAGCCTGTTTTTAAATCATTTTCCATAAGCCTATAATTTTCGCTAATTAATCTTTTTATTCTATTTCTCTTAACAGCTTTTGCAATTTTAACTCCAATTGCAATACCTAAATAATTAACAGAAAATTTATTTTGTTTAACAAAAACATCTAAATACTTTCCTGAA
Organism: uncultured Clostridia bacterium; assembly: GCA_948852375.1. The sequence goes on along the minus strand of CAQOYX010000046.1, from coordinate 7,412 downwards.
TAGTAGTTTCCTTTTGTAAGGACTCTTTTAAATTCATAATTTTTTTTTAATTTTAATGTTTTCTTCATATATACCACACTATAAAGAGTACTATTGCAAAAAAGCCACATTAACATTGTGGCTCATTTAAACTTAAGCACTTAATTTTTTTCTTCCTTTAGCACGTCTAGCTTTTAATATATTTCTTCCAGCTCTAGTTTTCATTCTTTTTAAAAAACCATGTTCTCTTTGTTCTTGTCTCTTTTTTGGTTGAAATGTTCTTTTCATTTTGCACCTCCTAATAATTTATTCCGTAAGTAAATCTATATTTTTTTCTTACTTTCAAATAAGTATAGTTATTATATAACACCCCCAGTCCATTTGTCAAGGAAAATTGGCAAAAAAATTATTTCCCTCTTACGCAAAAAAGGCTAACATTTTTTTTAACTAATTTTAAAGAACCAAGTTAGCAATTATTCTAGCTCGGTTCTTTAACTCTGGATAATACATCATTTAAAAGAAACGTCAAATGTATAACATTTTGTCTCTCTATCATAATTTTTATTTTTGACGGAATATGTAGCATCTCCAAACAGTTTATTAACCTTATCTGCTGATACATTTGGTCGGTCATATGAAACCCCATTAATAATTACTTGCTTCTCCGATATGCAAACATTTACTCTTTCATCTATGGAAGTTATCTTGCTATAAATCATGTAAGCTATTTCAATAGCTATCTCTTCTTTTTTGTGCTCCTCCATAAATTTTTCTTTCCGTTCCCTTAAATCTTTTGTTGCCTCATCCATCATTTTACTCATTGTTGTCCTCCTTACCGTTTGCAAAATCATTGCAAACTTGTTGATTATTTTATGCTACTCTATAATTTTATCGTATCATTTTACATAACCTTAGTCAATCGAACATTTATCCAACTTTTCCAAAATAATACAATAATACTAGAATTATAATTTTTAATATTATCACACCACTCCCCCCTCTACAAATATTACAAAAAAGATCTTTCTTACGGAAACTTGCTTTACAAAAAATTTATCCACATTTTTTTATTTTTTTCCACATTTTGTATTGACTAAATTCTTACTTTTTTGATATGATTAGCATATAAAAAATTATATTATTTTTTTATTTTACAAAAGATAACTTTTACCGCATAATTAAATTTTACATTTAACTTATCAACATTTTGTGGATAAGTATGTGGATAAGTTGGCTTTTTATTTTTTATAAATGTTGATATATATAGATAAAACCTTGTGGAAGGAATGAATTAACAATGCAAACAGATTTAAACAAACTATTAAAAGAAGTGAAAGAGTTATTAAAAGACGAAATGACACGTGTTGCATTTGACACTTGGATAAAAAGTCTTGAAATGGTTGGAAAAGAGGGAAATACATATATAGTAGGTGTTACTTCTAATATTCATTATGATTCTGTAAAAAGCCGTTACTTTGACTTGATTTTGAACACATTTAAATATATAACAAATTCAGAAGATTGTGAACTTGAAATTGTAGTAACTCGGAAAATCCTCAGAAACAAAAAATCTAAATACACCAAATGACTCCATGGATTCTATTTCAGGATATTCTAGTTCATCATTAAATCCAAAATATACATTTGACACATTTGTTGTTGGAAATAGCAATAGATTTGCACATGCAGCAGCACTTGCTGTAGCAGAAGCTCCAGCCACATCTTATAATCCGCTATTCCTTTACGGAGGCGTAGGTTTACGGTAAAACCCACTTAATGCATGCAATTGGCAATTCCATATTAAAAAAGAACAACTCTTCAAAAGTATTATATGTAACATCTGAAAAGTTCACAAACCAATTAATAAATGCTATAAGAGATAATACAAATGAAGAATTTAGAAATACATACAGAAATGTAGATGTTCTTTTAATAGATGATATTCAGTTTTTAGCTGGAAAAGAGAGAATTCAAGAAGAATTTTTCCATACATTTAATACTTTACACGAAAGCGGAAAACAAATAATAATCTCAAGTGATAGACCACCAAAAGAAATAAAACTATTAGAAGATAGATTAAAATCACGTTTTGAATGGGGATTAATTGCAGATATATCAAACCCAGATTACGAAACACGTTTAGCAATACTAAGAAAAAAAGCTCAATTCGATAACATAGTTATAGATGATATGATACTATCTAACATTGCTACTAAAATAGATTCAAACATTAGAGAACTTGAGGGAGTACTCAATAAAATGATTGCAAAAGCATCTTTAACACATAGTCCTTTAACTATGGAAATGGCAGAAAGAGCAATAAACGACATAGTTTCACAAAAAGAAAAAATAGTATCACCAGAATACATACAAGAAGTTGTTGCAAAATACTTCAACTTAAATCCAAAAGATTTAAAAAGTTCAAAACGTTCAAACGATCTTGCATATCCAAGGCAAATAGCAATGTATTTATGTCGTGATATTGCCCAAATGCAACTTGCAAAAATAGGAGAGAGCTTTGGAAAAAGAGATCATACAACAGTAATGCATGCTTGTAAAAAAATAGAAAAAGAAATAAAAGAAGATGGAAATGGCAACACAAAATTAATTGTGGATAGTGTTAAAAACTTAATACTAAATTCAAACTAATTAATTTATAAACATTTGTAAAAACTTTTTAAAATTTATGTTTGTAAAAACTTGTGTTTGTAAAAACATATTTAAATTCTTCTTACGGAACAACTACATTTGTTATCCACATAGATATGTTTATATCTTGTAAATAACCTGTTGATAACTAAAAAATTCACATTTTTATTTTAGGCTTGTGGATAAAATTGAGATTTTTCAACATAGTAATACACATAAATTTTATTAGGGATATATAACATTTAACAAGTTTTCCACCAAATCCACAGTACCTAATACTAATACTACTAAAAATATTAATTTATAATAAAGGAGAGTTCGAAATGAAATTTATTTGCGAAAAGGATAAAATGCTTAAAGCACTTAATTCCGTAATAAAAGCAGTAGCTTCAAAAACAACAATGCCTATACTTGAAGGAATACTAATTCAAACAAATGATAATGAAATAAAATTTACAACCTATGATTTAGAAATAGGAATAGAATACATAATGGAAGCACAAGTAAAAGAACAAGGAAATACTGTAGTAAATGCTATAATGTTTAGTGAAATTATTAGAAAGTTACCAGATACAGAAATTAATATTACATTAAATGAAAGTAACTTTTTAGTAATAGAATGTGAAGGTTCTTTATACAAATTAGCAACTATGAATCCAGAAGAATTTCCAGAACTTCCACAAATAAATATAGAAAATTCGATAACAATAGAACAAAATACATTAAAAAGCATGATTAGAAGAACTATATTTGCAGTAAGTATAGAAGAAAATAGACCAATTTTTACAGGATGTTTATTTAAAACTTCAGAAAACAAACTAAATGTTGTAGCTGTTGATGGATTTAGACTTGCTTGGAATAGTGTAACATTAAAAGATAATAGAAATGATTTTAGTGCAGTAATACCAGGAAAAACTTTAAATGAAGTAAACAAAATTATACTAGATTCATTTGATACTGTAACAATAGGAGTTTCAAAAAACCAAGCATTATTTGAAATGGATAACTGTAAAATAGTTACAAGATTATTAGATGGAGAATTTTTAAATTATTCAAATGTAGTACCAAGTACTTGGGAAACAAGAATTAGAGTTAACAGAAACAATCTGCAAGAATGTTTTGAAAGAATAAGTTTAATAGCATCATCAGTAGCAGAAAAAGAAAAAAAATATCCTGTAAAAATATTAATAGATATAGGAAAAGTAACAATTTCTTGCACAAACCAAACAGGAGATGCAAAAGAAGAAATATATGTTTCAACAGAGGGAAAAAATTTAGAAGCAGGATTTAACCCAAAATATTTTTTAGATGCATTAAAAGTAATAGATGACGAAGAAGTATATGTAGATTTTGGTTCAAATATTTCACCATGTGTAATAAGGTCAGTAGATGAAGGAGATTATACATATATGATTTTACCAATAAGATTAAAAGAATAGTTGGAGAAAGAAATGCATATAAAAAAAATAAAATTAGACAATTTTAGAAATTATAAAAATCAAACAATTGAACTAGAAAATGGAATAAACTTATTTGTTGGAGATAATGCACAAGGAAAAACAAACATACTAGAGGGAGTATTCTTATGTGCCATTGGGAAATCTTTTAGAGCAAAAAAAGAAAAAGAACTAATAAATATGGATGAAAACTGTGCTTCCGTAAGAATTGAGTTTGAAAAATACGATAGATCAGGTAATATAAAAATAGAATTAAATGATAAAAAAAGTGTATTTGTAAATGATATTAAACAAAACAAATTAAGTGATGTATTAGGAAATATTAATATTGTAATGTTTAGTCCAGACGATATTGAAATACTAAAAAGTGGCCCAGCCCAAAGAAGGAAATTTTTAAACATATTAATAAGTCAGCTAAGACCTAAATATGTATATTGTTTAAATATGTACTTAAAAGCACTAGAACAAAGAAATAATTATTTAAGACAAATAAAACAAGAAAACAAACCAAAAGAAATGTTAGAAATATGGGATGAAAAAGTAGCAGAATATGGAAAATACATATATGACTATAGGAATAATTTTATAGAAAAAATAAAAACTAAAATAAATAACATACATAATGAAATAACAGATGGAAAAGAAGAAATAAAAATAAAATACATAACAGATTGCATAGACAAAGAAAAATACTTACAAGAATTAAAGAAATCATGGGATACTGATATACAAAAAGGATATACTTCAAAAGGGATACATAGAGATGATTTCTATGTATTTCTTAACCAAAAACAAGTAAACATATATGGCTCACAAGGGCAAAATAGAACAGTAATATTATCTCTAAAACTATCTGAATTAGAAATAATTTATGATGAAATAGGAGAATATCCAGTATTACTACTAGATGACTTTATGTCAGAATTAGACAGTAAAAGAAGAGAAAATCTTTTAAAAAGTATAAGTAATACACAAATTTTAATAACATGTACAGATGAATTCACAGTTTGTGATAAAATGTGCAAAACTTATCACGTAAAAAATGGAAATGTTAATAACAAGTAGGAGAGAAAATGTATTTACATATAGGAAATGATATAATTTTAAAAAAGAAAAATGTTTTATTTTTATTAGATTATAAGAATTTAAAAAACAATAAGGTATTTAAAAAGTTTTTTGAAAAAATTGATAAAAAAAGCATAATGGATATAAGTGGACAAAATCCAAAATCAATAGTAATTACCAAAGAAAATGATGAAATTAAAGGATATATATCTAATATATCTTCTTATACTTTAGGAAAAAGAAAATTTTTACAAATAAAAAATAACACTTGATTTTTTTAAACAAAAGATATAATATAAAAAAGAAGCATTAAATGAGGAGGAAAATAAATGGAAAAATACGAACACGAATATGGAGCAGACCAAATTCAAGTACTAGAAGGGCTTGAAGCCGTAAGAAAAAGACCAGGTATGTACATAGGGAGTGTATCATCAAGAGGATTACATCACCTAGTATATGAAATAGTAGATAATGCAGTAGACGAAGCATTAGCAGGATATTGCAAAAACATATATGTTACTATAGAACCTGGAAACATTATTTCCGTAGAAGATGACGGTAGAGGAATACCAGTAGCTATACATCCAAAAACAAAAATATCAGCTGCAGAAACTGTATATACAGTTTTGCATGCAGGAGGAAAATTTGGTGGAGACAGTGGATATAAAGTATCAGGTGGACTTCATGGAGTTGGTTCATCAGTCGTTAATGCTTTATCAAATTGGACAGAAGTAACAATACAAAGAGATGGCGGATTATACCAAATGTTGTTTGAAAAAGGAAAAACAGTAAAAAGTCTTGAAAAAATAGGAGAATCAGAAAAGACAGGAACAAAAGTTAGATTTTTAGCAGATGATACCATATTTGAAACTCTTGAATATGAATATGAAGTATTGGAAAACAGATTTAGAGAAATGACATTTTTAACAAAAGGACTAAGAATAGTAATAGAAGATTTAAGAGGAGAAGAACCGAAAAAATCAGACTTCTGCTATGAAGGAGGATTAATATCATTTGTTGAATACCTTAATAAAAATAAAGAAAAACTACATACATCACCAATATACATAGAAAAACAAGGAGAAGTTCCTGTGGAAATAGCAATACAATATACAACAGCATACTCTGAAAATATATACACATTTGTTAACAATATTAACACAATAGAGGGAGGAACACATTTAGAGGGATTTAAAAGAGCATTAACAAAAGTATTTAACGATTATGCAAGAAATCATAACATATTAAAAGAAAAAGATGCAAATTTACAAGGAGAAGACATAAGAGAAGGAATTACAGCAGTAGTATCAGTAAAAGTAAAAGAACCACAATTTGAAGGACAAACAAAAACAAAACTAGGGAATAGCGAAGTTGCAGGTATTGTTCAAGCAATGGTAAATGAAGCATTATCAAACTTTTTAGAAGAAAATCCAACTGTGGCAAAAGCTATACTAGAAAAATGCGTTAGTGCAAGCCGTGCAAGAGAAGCCGCAAGAAAAGCAAGAGAATTAGTAAGAAGAAAATCAGCATTAGAAACATCTACATTACCAGGAAAACTAGCAGATTGTAGTAGTAAAATTGCAGAAGAATGTGAAGTATATATAGTAGAGGGAGACTCAGCAGGAGGAAGTGCAAAACAAGGAAGAGATAGAAAATTTCAAGCAATATTACCTTTATGGGGAAAGATGCTAAACGTAGAAAAAGCAAGAGCTGATAAAATTTATGGAAATGAAAAATTGAATCCTGTTATAGTGGCAGTAGGAGCAGGAATTGGTTCAGAATTTGATATAACAAAAATTAGATATGGAAAAGTAATAATAATGGCAGATGCTGATGTTGATGGAGCACATATTAGAACTCTACTATTAACATTCTTCTTTAGATATATGAGACCATTAATAGAAAATGGAAATGTATATTTAGCACAACCTCCATTATATAAACTATCAAAAAAGGGAATGAAAGACATATATTGTTATACAGATGAAGAAAGAGATTCGAAATTAAGTGAAGTAGGAAGAGATGGAATAAATATACAAAGATATAAAGGTTTAGGTGAAATGGATCCAGAACAACTATGGGAAACAACTATGGATCCAGAAAGAAGAATTCTTGTAAAAGTAACAATGGATGATGCTATAAAAGCAGATGAGATATTTACCATATTAATGGGAGATGAAATTGGCCCTCGTAGAGAATTTATAGAACAAAATGCTAAATATGTAAAAAATTTGGATATTTAAATAACTATATGCTTTGGTT
>CAQOYX010000045.1 GCA_948852375.1 uncultured Clostridia bacterium | reverse complement strand
TTTAAGTTATTCACATACATTTTAGTAATTAACTTATTTTAGAAAAGAGGAACCAATATGCTTATATGTAATTTTAAATTAAATCATAAATTAATATTTAAGACATTTTTTGTATTACTTTTTATTATAGTTATTGTTATTGCTGGTATATCTATATATAAAGTTTTTAAATTTGAAAATTCTCGGGAATGCTTGCCTTCCAAACCCTAAAATTGCCAATATAGAAACTGATAATTATACAAATATTTTAAAAACTGTGCATGATAATTTAGATGAATATATAGGACAAAAAATTAGTTTTACTGGATATGTTTATAGAGTATATGATTTTACAGACACACAATTTGTTTTAGCAAGAAACATGGTAATTAGTAATGATAATCAAACCGTTGTAGTTGGTTTTTTATGTGACTGCAAAAATGCTAGTGAATTTAGTGATAACACGTGGATAAATATTACAGGGAAAATTACAAAAGGCAATTACCACGGCGATATACCTGTAATAGAAATAACAGATATAAAAAAATGTGCTAAACCCCAAGACGAATTAGTATATCCACCAGATGATACATTCATACCAACAAGTGCTTTATTTTAATAAAAGAAGGCTCATTTTTGAACTGTTCCCCTTAAAGTATACACCTCTTTTTATTAGTGTCTACTTTAATGAGAACAGTTCATTTTGACCTCTTATTCCAAATACTTTTTCAAAAACTTACCAGTATAACTTCTTTCATTTTTTACAATTTGCTCTGGTGTTCCTATACCAATTATTTCTCCACCTTTATCCCCACCGTTCTGGTCCTAGGTCTATTATGTGATCTGCTGTTTTTATTAGGTCTAAGTTATGTTCTATTACTATAATACTATTTCCTGTATCTACAAGTCTTTGTAAAATATCTACAAGCCTATGGACATCTGCTATATGAAGTCCTGTTGTTGGCTCATCTAGTATATATAGTGTTTTTCCAGTAGCTTTTTTTGAAAGTTCTGTTGCAAGTTTTACACGTTGTGCTTCTCCTCCTGAAAGTGTTGTTGATGGTTGTCCTAGTTTTATATAGCCTAATCCTACATCATTTAATGTTTGTATTTTTTGCTTTATTTTTGGTACATTTTCAAAAAATGTTAAAGCCTCTTCTACTGTCATATCTAATACATCGGCAATTGTCTTTCCTTTATATTTTACTTCTAATGTTTCCCTATTATATCTCTTACCTTTACATACTTCACATGGAACATATATATCTGGTAAAAAATGCATTTCTATTTTTAATATACCATCTCCAGAACATGCCTCGCATCTCCCGCCTTGCATGTTGAAACTAAATCTGCCTTTTTCATATCCTCTTAATTTTGCTTCATTAGTAGTTGCAAAAATTTCACGTATGCTGTCAAATACTCCTGTATATGTTGCAGGGTTTGAACGTGGTGTTCTTCCTATTGGAGATTGATCTATATTTATTATTTTATCTATATTCTGTATGCCTTTAACTTCCTTGCATTTACCTGGCTTTTCATTTGAACCATTTATTTCTTTTGCAATATTTTTATATAATACCTCATTTATTAATGTACTTTTTCCAGAACCTGAAACACCTGTTATACAAGTAAATACTCCTAGTGGAAATTTTACATTTATATTTTTTAAGTTATTTTCGTAAGCACCTATTACTTCAATTGCTTTTCCATTTGATTTTCTTCTTTTTTTAGGCAACAATATTTTCTTTTTTCCACTTAAATATTGCCCTGTAATAGATGCAGGAATTTTCTTTATTTCTTCTGCTGTTCCTTGTGCCATTACCTCTCCACCATGTACTCCAGCTTCTGGGCCTATATCTATTATTTGGTCTGCTGCATACATTGTATCTTCATCATGTTCTACTACAATTAGGGTATTTCCTAAATCACGTAATTTCTTTAATGTAGCTATTAACCTATCATTATCCCTTTGATGTAATCCTATACTTGGTTCATCTAATATATATAATACTCCTGTAAGTCCAGATCCTATTTGTGTTGCAAGACGTATACGTTGGGCTTCTCCACCAGATAGTGTTCCAGCTGCTCTTGATAGTGTTAAATATTCTAAGCCTACATCTATTAAAAACTGTAATCTTTGTTTTAGTTCTTTAAATATCAAATCTGCTATCATAGCTTCTTTTTTAGTAAGTTTCAAAGAAACTAAATATTCTTTTATTTTTACAATAGACATATCTGTTAATTCGTTTATGTTTTTGTCTCCAACTTTTACAGCTAAACTTTCTTCTTTAAGCCTTGCACCATGGCAAGTTTCACATGGACTGTAACTCATGTATAATTCGTAAAACTCTCTCATTCCTTGAGATTTTGTTTCATTATAACGTCTATTTAAAGTTGGTATTACCCCCTCAAATGGTGTGCTAAATTTTCTTGTTCCGGCTTGTGATGTATATTCAAAATCTATTACTTCATCACCTGTACCATATAAAATTTTATCTAAAAATTCACGTGGTAATTTTTTTATCGGCTTCTTTATATCCACTCCGGTAATGTCTTCCAATACTTTCAAAATACATTTTTGCCATAGTATCGCCTTTTTTCATTGTACTTGAACCAAAAGCTTTTACCCCATCATATAGGGTTTTATTTTTGTCTGGTATAATTAAGTCTTCATCCATTTTCATTAAATACCCAATTCCTGTACATCTTGGGCATGCTCCAAATGGGTTGTTAAAAGAAAACATTCTTGGAGATAATTCTTGAAAACTTATTCCACAATCTGGACATGCATAATTTCCACTATACAATCTTTCTTCATGAGCATTCCCTACAATATCAATTAACACTAGACTATTTGCATGTTTTAAAGCAATTTCAACAGATTCTGCGAGCCTGTTTCTTATGTTTTCTTTCATAACTAGCCTATCAACAATTATTTCTATATTATGCTTTTTCTTTCTATCTATTTCTAAGTCATCTGTTAGTTCAACATTTTCGCCATCTACTCTTGCACGAACAAATCCCTCTTTTGTAAAATCTTGCAATAATTTCGTAAATTCGCCCTTTCTTCCCCTAATAATTGGTGATAAAACTTGAATTTTAGTTCCATCTTCAAGTTCCATAATACTATCTATAATTTGATCTAATGATTGTTTTTCTATCTTTTTACCACATTTTGGACAATATGGCACACCTATTCTTGCATATAAAAGACGAATATAATCGTAAATTTCAGTTACAGTGCCAACTGTAGAACGTGGATTTTTAGATGTAGTTTTTTGATCTATTGAAATTGCTGGAGAAAGCCCATCAATACTTTCTACATCTGGCTTTTCCATTAAGCCTAGAAATTGACGTGCATATGCTGATAAGCTTTCAACATATCTTCTTTGACCTTCTGCATATAATGTATCGAATGCCAGAGAAGATTTTCCGCGACCCAGAAAGCCCAGTTATAACTATAAGTTTATCCCTTGGTATTTCGATATTGATGTTTTTTAGATTATGTTCTTTTGCTCCCTTTATTACTATTTTATCATTCATTTTTTACCCCCTACATGTTTTTGTTTTATATTATTCATACATGCAAGGTATATTATACTATATTTATTATATTTAAACAAGTGTTTGTTATGATTTTTTTACATAAATATCTCCTTATTTCTAATTTGATTAATTACATTGTCTCTTTGTGCCTCTCTAAATTTTTTCATAAATGGTAAATAATAAGCATCATCATTATCAACATAATCATCTTCGGTAATTCCATAATGATTTATTAAAATATCACATCTTTTATTAAAACTCATATCTATTGCTTCTGCTATTTGTATATCAAATAATAAATTTATATAATACATAGATTTTTTGTGATCTTTTAGCTTATCCATTGCTGAAGCATAATAATATACTGCTTTTAACATTATTTTTTCTAATGAGCTTACTATTGCATCTTCTAAATCAACTAATTCTTTTAATATGTTTTCTGCTTTATCATATTGTTCATTCATAATATATAAAATTCCTAAAAAATATTTAGCTCCCATAAATATTTGTTCACATGGTAATATACTTGTGTCCTTTAAACTTATAAATAATGATAATCTTTCACACCCTATTTCATTTATCATTATTTCCATTGTTTTAATAACTTTAGATATGTTTTCTAAATTTATATTTCTTAAGTCTTTTAGTAAACTTTGAATTGTAACAAAAGTATTAAAGTGTTTTGCTTTTGGATCAAAGCTAAGTTCACTCATTCCTGGCACTACTATACTTGCTGCAGGAAATCCTAGAATAGATACATCTCTTACTAAGATATCTTTTCCTTCTTGTAAAATTGTATTTACCATACATTCTAATATAGCTTTATTATCTAGATTAGATACATCATGCATTTCTACAAATTCATAATCTGTTTTTTCACTTATAACTTGGTATGGAATTGTTGATAAATCATTAAATATAAATTTTGTTAAATTTTTATTTTCATTTTCACTCTGTTCATTAAAGTGAAATGTTCCTATTTGTACATATTCATAAATATCTCTGCCTTGTGAGGCTTCTGTAAAGCACCTTTCCATTGCAATTCCATAATCTGGATGTGCTCCTAGTTTAAATCCAAATCTTCCTGTATTTTTTTCTAATATGTATAATCCAGCTACTGGATATTTCCCACCTAAAGAACAATCAACTAATCTAAAATAATATTGTTCGTTTTTTTTTAATTTTTCTATCATTTCTTTTACTTTAGGGAATTTTTCTATATAGTCTTCTGGTATTTGAGGTAAAGTTAATTTCTTTTTAAAAATTTCTATGTTTACATATCTTTCCATTATCTCTGATAAACCTTCTATTAATGCTTCCTCCATAGAATTTCCTGCACACATTCCATTACTATTATACAGATAACTAAATAGCCTATCTGGTACATATTCTATGTCTTTATTTTTTACACTATAATATGGTACTGATATATAATCCTCTTTTTCTATTAAATCAGATTTTTCATTAAATACTTCTTTTAGGTATTCTATTTTTTCTTCTTTAGTTTTATTTTCATAATTATTTGCTTTTATTATGTTTTCTAACAAACTATTATTGTTTTCCATTAATTCTTCTATTGTTAGATGTTTTTCATCTGGTGAATTACTAAATGGTAAGTCTTTTGTCGGCTTTTCCATTCTAAAACGTAACATTCCATTTTGAAATCTTTCAAAGAATTCTGCATATCCGCTTGCCATTGCAAATTCCTTTGTCATACCTTTTCCGTTTTGTCCGATATCTGTTCCTTTAATACATACTCTTAAAGAATATGTACCTACACTACTTCTTTTTCCCCATTTTTCTTCTACATCAATTTTCATTGCATTTAATATTTTTTTTAGTTTTTTTACTGTTTCCTCTGGTAATACTTCCTTATATCTTCTATTTTGTAATTCACTCATTATACAAAAAACTCCTTTCATAAATTTTAACAAAATTATATCAATTTTATGGGAATATTTTCTAAAATTATACAAAACTCTGTTTTTTTTATATAAAATTTTTATAGAAAAATTTATTGGTACATATTTCCACTGTTTTATGTTAATATTAATGTTATTATTATAATATAACAAGCAATGAAGCATCTTATATAGGAGGTAATCATAATGAAAAATTTTAATTTATTTGACTTTATTAATGGTACAGTTACTATTCAGTCAATTATAAACCGCAGAAATTCTCCAAAAGAGCATTTAACCTATTTTAAAGTAACTTTGGAAGAATCTTATGAGGTTATAAAATTATCTATTTCTTCGGTTAATGCTTCCAAAATTCAAGTTGGAACTATTATAGCTTATACTACTGAAGATTTAGCTGTTGGGAATTCTCTTTGGAAGAATGGTTGTGAGCCTTTTTATGTGGTTACGAAAAGTGTTGTTCCATGAATTGGGCCCCTTTTTTTATTAATGTTGTTCGTGTCTTTTGGTTGACTTATGGTAACAAAACTGGTATACTAAATACATTCGTGTGAGGCTTGTATGTGCCCTTAATTATATAAGTAAAAAGGAGTGTTTTTTATGGTAGAAAGAAGAAAAATTGTATTAGTAGGAACTGGCTTTGTAGGAATGAGTATGGCATATTCATTACTTAACCAAGGAGGAGCAAATGAACTTGTATTAATTGATGTTATAAAGGAAAAAGCAGAAGGAGAAGCTATGGATTTATCTCATGGTATGCCTTTTGCACCAACAAAAATGGATATTAAAGCAGGTGATTATTCAGATTGTAAAGATGCAAACATTGTTGTTATTACAGCAGGATTAAATCAAAAACCAGGTCAAACAAGATTAGAGCTTGCAAAAGCAAATGCAAAAATTATGCAAGATATTACTACTCAAGTTGTTAATAGTGGATTTAGTGGAACTTTTGTAGTAGCAAGTAACCCAGTAGATTTAATGACATATGTTGTATATAAAACATCAAACTTTCCAAAAGAACGAGTAATTGGTTCAGGTACAATTTTAGATACAGCAAGACTTCGCTTTTTAATAGGTGAATATTTGCAAGTAGCAAGTACCAATATACATGCATATATTATGGGAGAACATGGTGATTCTTCTTTTGTCCCATGGGAACATTGTTATGTTGGCTGTAAAAAACTAGTAGATGTAATGAAAGAAAATGGAAAAAATCTTACTGATTTAGATAAAATATATACAGGAGTACAACAAGCAGCTTATGAAATTATTAATAAGAAAAAAGCAACATATTATGGAATAGGAATTGCACTAACAAGATTAGTAAAGTCAATTTTAGGAGATGAAAATGCTATTATGCCTATATCAACTTACCTAAATGGAGAATATGGGCATAATGGAATATTTATAGGTGTTCCTGCTATTATTAATAGAAATGGAATAAAGGAAATTGTAGAATTAAAGCTAGATGCAGAAGATCAACTAAAGTTTGACAATAGTTGTGATGTATTAACAAAATTCATTCATGAGGAAATTGATCCTATTTTAGAATAGGAATATTGTATGAGAACTCTTTTCCTTACGTTATACCCTCAAAAAAATTGCAAAACAATTTTTTTGAGGGTATTTTTCTTATGTTTATTCATATTCCTTAATAATATCTTTAACCTCTGTATTATCCTTTATGTATAAATTTGGTGTAGCTTCTAAAGTTGTTAATCCATTTTTCGTAGCTTGTGCTATTTCATCTACAGATTTAATTACAGATTTTAGTATTTCCATTGAATCTTCTCCGTTTAGCGTACGTTCTACTGTTTCTTTTAAACTGTTAGTATTATTCATTATTGTATCTTGTGCATATTGATACATATTTTGGTTTATATCTAAAATATCATTTTGTGAATCTATGTTTAATCGCAATATAGACTGGGATGCAAGGATTGGTATAAGTCCGTGTTGCTGTACATACTTTTTCAAATAAATTTGCTTTTGTTTTTGAAAGTAAGCTAAATTGCATACATGTTTGTTTTGCTATCACCCTACTTATTTTTAATGATTCCGCTTTTTTTTCTAGCATTTCCATTTGTTCTTTATTTACATTTTCTTGCTCTCTCATTTCCTCTAATTTATCCCCAGCCACTTGTATGTATCTATCTAATTTTCCTATATAATCCATTATTATATTTTGTACTAATTTACAGTTTGAAATACTATCTATAATATTTTCGGCTGAGACTTTTAAGTCTTCTTTAATTTGTTCAATTGTTTGCATCTGTTTTTCTGAATCTGAATTATCATATTCTTCTTTTTCATCACTTTTTCTTCTAAATAAATTTTGGAAAAATCCTTTTTTCTTAACAGTTTTATTAACTTCTTCTTTTCTTTGTGTAGCACCCTCTAATCTCTTTAATGCATAACTAACCTTTTCTACTTCTGAAGAATCTGTTATTTTTTTTATTAATTCATCAAGTTTTTCTGTTACTTCTTGTTGAATATGTGTTCCATATGTTAATATAGAAGTATAGTTATCTAAATTAAAACTTGCAATTAATTCTTCTTTTGCTGTTTTTCTTGCTATAATTTCTTCTTTTTTATAAGGTAAATATGCTGTAAAAAGATTTATTAATTTTTCTTCTTGTATTTCATCTTCCATAATGACAATATCAGCATCGGTAGCACCTTCTAAGTAAAAGTACTCATCACTAATCATTTCTTTTAATGCAGTAATATTTCTTTTTCTTAATTCTATATCTTCTTCTACCCAATGTGTAGCTTTATTTGGTATGTTTAAAAATATACAAGTTCCATCTGGATTTATTAATTTTATTTTAATTCCTCCAAACGCTTTATCAAATAAGCTATAATCATATTCTCTTTTAGGAATCTTTTTAACCATATCAATTTGTTTTGGTAATTCAAACATATTAATTTCTTTTCCACTTCTATTAGTAAAAGTGAAAAATATAGAATTTTGCAGTTTTTGTTTTAATTCCTCATTAAACATATTTAATACGTATTCATCATCAAAATCTAATCTTCTTGGTTCATTTTCTAACATTCTATACATATTTACTATTTTATTAGAAGAGTTTTTTATTTCTTCTCCTAAATATGTCTCTAGAATTCCCACTTCTTTCTCTTTATCCTGCAATAATATATTAGGGTCTTTTTCTATAATAGGCTGTATTTCATTACCATCATAATAATAAAAATCATCTTCTATACAAACGATTCCTGCAAATGCCAAAGTTCCAATATATGCGTTATATATTTTAGATTCTTTATCTATGTTTCCGTTTTCTGGAATCTTATAATACTTCTTACAAGCCTTTATGTACTCTATTCTTCTTTGTTCTTCTGGCAGATTACTTATTAACATATGAATTTCTGAAAAAACACTTTTTCGCTTTTCGAAAATATTTAATTCATCTTTTAATAAATATTTACTAGGATCTATAAAAGGATTATTAGTACAATTTATTTTAGTTCCATTATAATAATTAGTTTTTCCAATTCCTATTCTTCCTTCTGATATTAATTCAATTCCTTCATCTACATTTATTGCAGATAACAAACAACCTTGTAATTTTAATTCAATATTTGCTTTATACTCTTTTGGCTTAGTTATAGTAGTAATTGGATTTTTAGATAAATCTACTTCGTGTAATTGATTATTTTGGAATATGTATCTTATTTGTTCATTAGTTATTAAATTATTACTTGCCTTTAATGTATTCATGTGAAGATAATTTATTAGTAAATCTATTCCTTTACATATTCTATTATTAGATATATCAATATTAGATAACTTTTCTAATTGTGCTAAAACTGAAACATCTGTTAATTCTCTACAATTCGCTAGTGTTATTGCTTTTAATTCTTTACATATTTCTGGTAAAACTTGTATACTTGAGTTATTCACATTACTACTATCAACTGATAGTTCTTTTAAATTTTCTAAATTTTTTAATATTTTAAAATCTAAATCACATTTGCAAAAAGATATTTTTTCCAGTCCTTTAAATAAACTTAAAAATTTATCTATTTCTTTTGTAATTTTCACATTTTCATCATCATTAGAATTTATAATTTGCAATTCTTTTATATTTTCTATTCCAATTATTTTAATATCTTTTATCTTTATATTAGTATCTGGAGAGGTTATAATCTTTATAATTCTAATTTCTCCATATTTTGAAGTTTTAATTGGAACACCATTGTATCGTTCTAAATCAATTTCTATTGTATTAGTATTTCCATACATTGTTTTAGCTGTTGCAACCCCTGGAATTTCAAGTAAGTCTTTTCCATCTAATTTTACTTGTGTAAATTTTTCATATTGTTCTATGTTTTCTATTTGGTGTATGTTTTTACATTCTTGTATTTTTACTTGTGTCAATTTTTCTGATAAGTCTAAAACTTTCTTTAAACTTTTTTGTGTTATATCCATATTAGTTAAATTCAATACGGTAATATATGGAGCTAACTTTTCTAAAGAGATAATCTTCATATCATCTGATATTTCTACTTCTATATATATACTTTCTTTTTTTATTAAATTTAATATTGCGTCTATATCTTTAAATGAATTTAAATTAATGTTAAGTTTATGTTCTAAAGCTTCAATTCCCTCTATGTGTAATTTAATTTCATTGCATATAATTTTTTTAATATTACTATGCGAACTTATTATACATAATGTATTATAGTCTAATTCTTGATTGGTAAAT
Source organism: uncultured Clostridia bacterium (assembly GCA_948852375.1). Next base: position 660 of record CAQOYX010000045.1, on the reverse strand, counting down.
TCAACTTCCTCTACACTATTTGCATATGAAAGAAATTTATCTAGATTACCATTTTTACTAAATCCTGTTTGACTTGTTATTACTTTTTTAACATGTTTATATATTTTATCTGATTGGTTAATATCATAAAAAGATATATTCTCTAAATAAATAGAATTATTAACTTTTATTTTACTTGATCTATTTAATCCAATTCTTAAATCATTAGTCATGTCTTTACCATCATTTACCATATTTCTTATTATTAAATGGTTAATTACCAATTCATCATTACACTCAATACTATCATTGGAAATATCATTATTAATTATTAATTCTAATGTATCTATTTCTTTTTGAGTAGCAATAGACTTGTCAATAGTTTTATTTGTATTATATCCTTTGGGTTTTGGCACATTTATAATTATATGTTCTTTTAGTTTTTTTCCATCTACAAATACTCTTTGTAAATTATTATTTTTTAATATATCATCTATATTAGTTATATTTTTACATTGATTAATATATAATTCTTTTAATTTGTGGCATCTATATACAAATAATTTTAACTCTTCATTTGTTATATCTGAATTTTTAAAATGGGCAGAGGTTCTGCCACGCCTGATTGGCAATCCTCTTTATCATTGGTCGCATCTGGAATTAAAAAAATATTTTGGATAC
>CAQOYX010000044.1 GCA_948852375.1 uncultured Clostridia bacterium | reverse complement strand
TAAAAAAATAATTTATTATAGATACGAAATATTGAAGAGTGTTTATAACAAGTTATTAAATCGTTAAATAATGATAATCAAAAATATTGTGAATTCATAAGTAAAAATTCCTCATATGCACATAATGATGAAATTAATGGAGATTTTATGCCCGCCAGGCACAATACATTATTATTTGTATAAGAAATTTTAAAAAATAATATCAGTAGAATTAGAGCAATGTCGAATTATATGGAAAATAAAGTATAATTCGACATTTTTTTGCATTTTTTAAACTTTTTATTTGAAATACATATATAACCATGATATAATGTCACTACACAATGGATAACAGATAAGAGCAAAAAACTTTTTCGCTTTTTATCAAAGAGAAGTATTATGCTTATTTGTTAGACATAGTGGTAAGTAGGCCGGAACTGTATTTGCATGCATGCAAAAATAAGATTGGAGGTTTGTTATGAACGGCAAATCAACGTTTCGGGCATATTTGAGCGCATATCACAACGAAGTGACCGGCTCTAAGCTCATCCTTCATGTTGAATTCCCTGATGGAAGGCACAACATGATTCAGATTGAGGACGGCTATTTCCAAGAGCTGGCTTATAAGCGCCTGAATTATGTCAATGACCACGACCCCAGCAAAATCGATGCAATTCTCATCACGCACAACCACATTGATCACACCGGCCTTTTGCCCAAGTCTGTCAGAGATGGTTTCAACGGACACATCTATATGACAGAAATCACCGCAGAATTGTGCCCTTTGTACCTGTACAATTCTTGCCAGCACCAGCAGGAGAACGTTGAGGAAATGAAGAAAGAATACCCTGCTGAGGAGAAAATCTTCAGACCTCTGTACCGCAAGTCGGACGTCGAAAACACCATCAAGAAGATAATCGGCGTCTCTTATGGCAAAACAATCGAGATCCTGCCTGGGATTGAAGTAACGTTCTTTGTGAACGCCCATATCCTCGGCGCAGCAATGATTCTTGTTCAGTGCAAGTACGGCGAATTCCAACCAATCAACTTTTTCTTCACTGGTGACTATCGGCTGGAAAACTGTTTCTTTGAGATGCCGCCGATTCCGAAAAAGGTGAGGGAAATGCCACTGATCATGGTACACGAAGCCACCAATGGCGAAGTTGACTCCAAGGATGTCAAGCATTGCCTCTGACAGAACATTACCAATGCTGTGGCAAAGAAAATGGACATCCTGATTGGAGTCCTTGCACAGGGCAGGGAACAGGAGATGCTGTATCTCTTGAAACTCATGCAAGAGGCAGGGGTATTGCCGAAGTGGTACAACATCTATGTAGATGGACCGCTTGGCATCAAGACTACTGCGAAATATCAAAAGATTCTTTCGTGGTATAACCCGAAAAAAGCGGATTTCTTGCCTGAGGGAGTAATCTATGTAACTCCTGAAATGCGAGACTCTGTACTGAGTGATCCCAGACCCAAAATCATCCTCACAACTTCTGGGATGCTGTCTCAGGGACCGGCAAGGACGTATGTTCCTGTATACCTCGAGCGCCCTAACGCGATGATTCATTTGGTATCTTATGCTGCCGAGGGAACTGTTGCAAGAGCGTTGCTTGACGCAAAGCACAAAGAAGAAGTCACTTATGGCTCCCAGAAGTTCAAGAAACGGGCAATCCTCAAGTCCACCAGAGAGAAGTCTTCTCATGCTACGGCAGACCAGATGATTGGGTTCATCAACCAGTTTACGAATATCCAGGCGCTGCTGCTCCAGCATGGGAGCTACGAAAGCTTGGATACGTTCGAGAGACGGGTGGTTGAAGAAACTGACGTCGAGAAAATCGGCAGGCTTAACCGCAGTACGATGTACGCAATTTACCAGTATGCTGATCGCAAAGATAAGTGGGATAACCTTGTTATCAAGGAGCGCCCCAACAAAGTCGAAGCGGTATATGCATACAAGCCCAACAAGGAAGAGAATGAAAAGCGGCGGAAAGCCAAGAGGAGTCGGAAAGCTGCAAAGCGTGCAGCCACGAACCGGCGGGGATACAAGCACCACTAAAACTAGCAAAAAACCATAGTACCAAATGCAGAGCGGGCGATTTTTCGTCCGCTCTGCTACCATTTAAAGCGAAAAATGTAGAAATATAGATAAATTTAGTATGCAAAAAACATGGAAAATAATTGATAAATTTTTATAGTATGATATAATATACAAACATTATACTAAACAAAATTAGACGAAAAATGTCTATAGAAAGGACAAAAGATATGTATGGAATTGATAGAAAAACTTTATATATAATAATAGGAGTATTAATAGCCTTAACGTTAGTAAATATGGGAACATTCAATATTGTAGCAACATTACTAACATTGCCAGGAGTAATACTAGCAATGTCTTTCCACGAATTTGCACACGCATTTGCAGCAGATAGATTAGGAGATCCAACTCCAAGAAACCAAGGAAGACTTACATTAGACCCAATGAAACATATTGACCCAGTAGGAATATTCTTACTAATATTTGCACATATTGGATGGGGGAGACCAGTACAAATAAATCCAAACAATTTCTCAAAAGTTTCAAGAGAAAAAGGAGAAACAATAGTATCATTAGCAGGACCACTAATGAACTTTATACTAGCATTCATACTAATGATAATATTTTATTTGATAATAATATTCATTCCAGGAACAGGAATATTAAAATCATTATCAGGAATAAATGTAATGAATGTAATTATAACAATGCTATATTATGCGATAGTAGTAAATGTTGGATTAGGAGTATTTAACCTAATACCAATACCACCATTAGACGGTTCAAAAATATTTTTAAGATTGCTACCATATAAAGCACAAAGGTGGATAGATGACAATATGAACATAATACAAATAGTATTTTTAATATTATTTGTAACAAACATTTTAGGATACATTACAACACCAATAATAGAAGTAATTATGACAGGAATAGAATTTGTTGTAAGTAGTATATTTTCAATATTTATGTAAAATTTAATGGAGAAATAAAATGAGAGATATTTATGTACTAGGAATAGAATCAAGCTGTGATGAAACATCAGTAGCTATAGTAAAAAATGGAAGGGAAGTCCTTTCAAACGTAATAAATTCACAAATAAAAATACATGAAAACTATGGAGGAGTAGTACCAGAAATAGCCTCAAGATGCCATACAGAAGTAATAAATCAAGTAACAAAACAAGCATTGAAAGAAGCAAATATGAAACTAGAAGATATAGACGTAATAGCAACGACCTATGGACCAGGGTTAGTTGGAGCACTTTTAGTAGGTGTATCATATGCAAAAGGACTAAGCTTTGCAACAAACAAGCCATTACTAGGAGTAAATCATATAGAAGGACACATTGCAGCAAACTACATAACACACAAAAATTTAAAACCACCATTTTTATGTTTGATAGTATCAGGAGGACATACTCACCTAGTAAAAGTAGAAGACTATACCAAATTTGAAATACTAGGTAAAACTAGAGATGATGCAATAGGAGAAGCATTTGACAAAGTTGCAAGAGTAGTAGGACTTGGATATCCAGGAGGACCAAAAGTAGACAAGCTTGCAAAAGAAGGAAAAGCCATAATAAATTTGCCATTAACACATATGGAAAATATGGACTTTTCATTTAGTGGAATAAAAACAGCAGTAATAAACTTAAATCACAAGACTCCAGACTTAAATAAAGCTGATTTATGCAAAAGTTTTGAAAAAGCAGCTACAGACATGTTAGAAAACAACATAAAAAAAGCAATAAATGAAACAGGAACGAGAAAAATAGCTTTAGCAGGAGGCGTTTCAGCAAATTCATATATAAGAGGTAGATTAGACGATTTAGCAAACAAAGAAAATTTGCAAATATATTATCCAGAACTAATACTATGTACAGATAATGCTGCAATGATAGCAGCTGCAGGATATTATAATTACATACAAGGCAATAAATCAGAATTAAACCTAAACGCAGTGCCAAACTTAAAATTAGGAGAATAATAATGTCAATATTTGTAATAGCAGACTTACATTTATCATTTGAAACAAATAAGCCAATGAATGTTTTTGGAGAAAACTGGGAAGACCACGAAAAGAAAATAGAAAACAATTGGAGAAATAAAGTAAATGAAAAAGACTTGGTAATATTACCAGGTGATTTTTCATGGGCAATGAAACTAGAAGATACATTCAAAGACTTCCAATACTTAAATAACTTACCAGGAAAAAAGCTATTACTAAAAGGAAACCACGACTATTGGTGGAATACACTTACAAAAATGCGTGACTACTTAAAACAAAACAAGTTTGAAAATATTGACTTTATACAAAACAATTATTATGAATATGAAAACATAATTATAACAGGCGTACATGGATGGCTAATAAATGGAAAAGAAGAAGACATGAAAATATTAAGAAGAGAAAAGCTAAGACTAGAAATGGAATTAGAATCCATTACAAAACAATATGAATACAAAAAAGAAATAATAGTATTTATGCATTATCCACCATATGAAAAAACAGAATACCCTTTTGCAGAAATATTTGAAAAATACAATGTGCAAAAATGCTATTATGGACATCTTCATGGAGAACAAGCATATGGTGACATAAAAGACTTTGAATATAACAATGTTGAATACAAATTAATTAGCGCAGATTATCTGAATTTTGACTTAGCACAAGTAAAATAAGTAAGACTTTTTGTCTGGATGGAGAAGAAATGGAAAAGAATAAAACCACAATTCATTATATAGTAGCTCACGCAAGACTACCACAAATCGTACTAAAACAATATACAGAATTCCTAAAAATTGTAAACAAAGGGCCAGCAGTACTAGGCTCATATTTAGAACTAATATGGAATGAAACAAAAAAAGATTTAAAAGAAAAAACAAAACTTGAAGTATTAGACAATGAACAAAAAATAGACTTATACAGTTTCCAAATATCATTAATAAACATAAGCGAAAATAAGCAAATACTAAATATTATAATGCCAACAATTAGTCAATATACAGAAGCAAGATTTATAACTATTTTATTAGGCAAAAAAACAAGATACTTCACATGTGAATTATCAAAAAGCTTCAATCCAGAGAATTCAGACGATTATTACATATTAGGTGAATGGGAATATGATAACAAGAAAGAAACTATCTCACATAAGAACTATGGAAGGATAGAGGAATTTACATTAAAAAAATATTTACATTAAAATTTTAAAATAAGAAAAAAGCTAGTATGTTGAAACTACTAGCTTTAATTGTATTTTTAATATGAAATAGGCGGGTAGTCGGTAATGACTACCTACATAAATTCTTAAAATACCTAATATAACTATTATACAAGGAATTACATTTTTTATCAAATAGCTTTTTAATGTAATTTTAATGTAATTTATGCACATAATTTAATCTTTTTAGAATAAACACGACAGTCTTTTAATTGTTTATTTCTATATCTAGCTAAGATATGTCCATAAGTCTCTTTAATTTGTCTATCATCTGCATGTCCTAAAATTGCTGCTATAACAAGTAAATCCATTCCAGCTTCAATCATTCGTGTAACTGCTGTGTGGCGACACATATGAACATGACAACCTTTTGTAAGTTCTAGTTTTACACCAGCTTCTCTACATATTCGTTTAAAAATATTATTTATACATCTATAATCAATATATGATCCATCTAGTTGACAAAATAATAGATGCTCTTTATTACAAAAATTAGATTTTGCATTTTGTATCTGATCTTTAACAGTTTCTATTAACAATTCTTCATCAAATATATCAAATGGCACGAATCTTTCATCTATTAATCCTTGTTCTATTTTTCTTCGCCCTGTTTTAGTTGTTTCTCCCATTATGATTTTACCATCATCTTGTGTAAGAGTTCTATTAATAATAAATCCTTTTTGTATTAAATCTATATGTTTTGTATAGTCTATTGCTCCTAATTCTCCAATTCTTGCAGCAGTTAACAGCAAACATATAAATAGATTTCTTAAGGTTCTCTCATCATAATGGCATTTTGAACTTTTTATTAATGGTTTTGTACGAATATATTGTAGTAATTTTCGTTGTTCTTCAACCTCAAAAGCTTCTACTTGTTTTTTTGTTTGGAAAGAGGTAGGAACAGTAATTCTTAACATTGGATTATCTGGATAGGCTATAATTTTATCTAAAACACAATCCATAAATCCAGCATTTAATTTGTCTACTCTTTTACCAATTTCACTTTGAGATAAATATCTAATGGAGTTAAGAAAGTTATTAATATTTTGATATGTTACTTTTTGAACTGGCTTTTTAAAATCTTCCCATTCTTCAATTTGCTTATATTGGTATTTATTTTTACTTTTGGTATTTTTCCCAATTTTACCAGCTTCAAATTTATTCTTATCTAGTTTTTTAATAACTTCTATTATAGTTATTCCATTTTTCTTAACATATGTTTTTGTTTGGACTTTTGCTTCTGTTTCTAATTTCTTATCTACTGCTGCTCTTTTTTTATTTTCATTGGCAACAGTAGTCTGTTTTTTATCTATTGAAATTTGAGCCTGGTATCTAAAGTAACAATAGAATCTATCACAATAGTTTTTGCTTTTTAAACATTCTGTACATTCAATACATTTCTGACATTTATTAGTTCCAGTTCTATTGTTGCACAAACTTCTATCAGTACAATTTTTACATATATCGCATTCATGATCTAACTTTTTAGGTCTTTTTATCTTTTGTATAGTATCATAGATTGAACCTTCTCCATTGGCTCTACGAGTACCTGTATTATTCATTAAAAAAACCTCCATTTTTCTTTAAAATTCACTTGAAAAATGAAAGTCTTTCATATATAATATAAAAGTAATCACTTTCAAGTGGTTATGCCTTGGATAATGTGTGTCGTTCCGCAAAAAATGAAACACATTATCCTTTTTTATGTTTAAATATTATTTAAAAGCACTATTATTTTCTACTTTTACTACTTCGCCTAAAATTTCTATATCTTCCATTGTCAAATTTTCTTGAGTAGGGAAGTTCCACATATTCATTGCTTGTAGTTCTATTTTCCCATCATCAGATTGTATAACTTTTCTAACTATTGGAAGCCCACCTTTTATTTTTAAAAGGTAAGTTTTTTTATTTGAAAATTCTTTGTATTTCTTAATTATAGCTATATCTCCAACATCAAGAAGCGGAGCCATAGAATTATCAGATGCTTGTATTGCAAAAAAGTTTTTTGGATCATCTTCGGCAATATCTGGTCTATATTCGTAAGGAATGGTTTGAACAACCTCATTAGTTGTAAGATTATAGACATTTATATGTTTGGTTTCAGTTCTTCCAAAATTTCTATCCATTGGAACATTATATCCCATCAACCATACTTCGTTTATATTTAAAATTTTACTTAATATATATATATTATCTTGCCTAGCAAACGCTTTTCCTTTTAAATATTTATTAATTAATGACTGAGATATTTTTTTTCCATGTAATGTTGTTTTTTCTGATAATTCAATTTGATTTATATTATTTTTTTTCATTGCTATTAATAATCTATTAGCAAAAGTATCAATTTCTTCATTATTAAATTCCATTAGAACACCTCACTATCAAGTAATATAATAACAAAAAAATGAAATAAAATCAATACTTTTGAAAAAAAACACAAAAAAAATGAAAAAAATTCATAAAAAGTATTGACAATAATTTTCCGTTGCGATATTATAATTACGAATTATGAATTAAATTCATAAAAAGAAAGAAGGTGGAAAAATGTTAAACATGGATTATTCATTGTTAAGAGGAAAGATTAGAACGTATTTTGGTAGTGAAGCAAATTTTGTTAAAGAACTTCAAAATAGGGGAACAGAGATGAGTGCAGGTAGTTTTTCTAATAAAATAAATTGTAAATCTCCTTTTAATCAATATGAAATAGTAGCTATTTGTGATTTATTAGGAATAGAACTTAAAGATGTAACAGTATATTTTTTTACGAAAAAATATGAATTAAATTCATAAAAAGAAAGGGTTATAAAATATGAAAAAATTAAAAAATGCGGAACGACACACATAAAAAGAAGGTGGTTAAGAATGAGAGGAAGAACTAAACCCACTATGACATGGGATGAAGCTCCAGATACTATAACACCTAAAGAGTTATCACAGATATTAGGAATAGGAATAGAAGGAGCAAGAAATCTTTTTGATAAAGTAGATTTTCCCAAAATATCAAAAAAAGATATAGGAAACATAGGAAAAGCAGATAAAGAAGCGGTAAGATTATATCTTCAAGGAATTAAGTTTTCAAATAATGGAAAAGAAGCTTTACTAACAATGATCTATTTTGAATTAAAAAAATTAAATTCTAAATTACCAATAGAAGAGGGGGAATTGGAAAATGAAACGAATTAACAAGAAAAAATTAATAGTTAGAATTCTAGAATTATTAGTTATTTTAGCAACAATTATATTAACACCAATAGCAATAAAATGTGCTACAGAAACAAGAGGATATAATGCAATTGGTGGAGAGTATTTATTACCAATATTAGCTTTAATAATCATTCTTATTATAGAAACGATCTATGAAGAAAGTGAAGATAAGAAGAACGATAAAAAAAGTAAAAAATAAGTGGAGGGAATTTTAAAATGGAGTTAAAAAATAGTATTTTAGAAAAAATAGCAAGTTTATATAATTTATTAAGCAAAATTGACAGATATTGGTCTACAGTAGGATTTACAAAATCAATACAAGATTATAATTCAATGGAATTAGAGATAAGAGTATATACATTTTTAGAAGAGGATGGAGAAGCGGAAAAAAGAACAGCATACATAATAAAAGAAAATATAAATTTAATAGAATCAACTGCTGAACAAAAATTAGGTTATTTATTAGAAGATGTAAGAAAACTAGTTGATTCAAAAGAAGAGGAGGATATAAAATGCCAGACAGATTAGATAAATGTTACTTTTGGCACATTGTTACTTTGGCGAAAATGAAATATAAATTAAAAAAATTAGGAGGAAATAATAATGGCTAGACATTTAAAAAGTAATATAGAGATAGATGACAGCAAATATGGAAAGATAATCTCTAGACAAGGAGTAAGATTAGTTTATTTAGAAGATCGTGTAAAAGAATTAGAAGAGCAATTAATACAAGAAAGAGTTAGCCACATAGAAGAATTACAAGAAATAAGGTATGTTGCAGAATCTAATATAAACAATAATCAACAAAACATTTTAGGAGCAATTGCAGGAATAGCTGCAGAGACATTAGAGAAATTAACTGGAGGAATTATACAAAATAAAAAAGAGAAGAATTTGCATACCGACCAAGATATATAAACTCTACTCTTAGAGTATTTAGAAAATACCCATATATTTATTTTATCAAATATATGTTTTATTGTCAAGAACTACAAAGGAAGGAGGTTATAAAAAATATGGCAAATAAGGATGCATATTATTTTAGCCATGATTCTAATGCATTAACCGATCCAAAAATATTATCTATGCGTTGTGATTATGGGTTAGAGCGGTTATGGTTTGTATTGGGCAATTTTAGAAATGTTAAGAAATGAATCTACATATAAATTGGCATTAAATAAAAATACATACAGAGCTATAAAAATGCAAACAGGTACCAATATTGATGTTGAAAAATTCATAAGTGATTGTATTAATGAGTATAGAGATAATGCGAGTGGAAGCGGATTATTTACATCTAAAGATGATATGTTTTGGTCCGAAAGCTTTCTTAGAAGGATGCAAAAATATGAAAACTTAAAAGATAAAAGAAGGCAAGCAGCAAATGCTAGATGGAATAAAGAAAATGAGAAAACTCCAAATGCAAAAAAATGCAAATGCATAAAAGGTTTTTGCAAATTGAATGCAAATGCAAAGCAAAAGAAATACAAAAGCAATGCAAAAGTGAAAAAACTATATGCAAAAAAATGCAAATTAAATCAAATTAAATCAAATCAAATTAAATTAAATAAAATTAAATTAAATGAGATGAAATCTATCTATCCTTCTGATCATACACAAGTGGAAAGTGAAAAACTAGAGATGGATGAGATGGAAGAGATGGAATTTGAGAGAATTATATCTAATTGTGAATTATATGTCCTTAATCCAAGCTTAAATATAGAGATAACAGAGATATTAAGAGAAATGTATTTAGATATGAAAACTAAAAAGAAAGTGCAAGAACTTAATTCTAAAAAGATATTATATGCATTAAAGCAGTTTGCAATAGCCAATACCAAATCTAAAATAAAAAAGCCAAAGGCATATTTTAAAAAATGTATAGTAACAGCAACTGAACAAACAGAATTAAGCACACAATATGATGTGGATACAATGTACGAGATCGAAATTGAAGGAGTAGGATATGAATAATTTTTGCGAGTTATCATGCAGAACACAAATACCAATATATACGAAATTTAAAGAAACTCCCAATGGTGGAAATGTAGTTAATTATAAAAAAGAAAAGCTATATAAATATTACAAATGTGACTATTGTGGAGATGAAATAAGAATTATAGATAAAAGGCATGAAATGACTGGTGGAATTGTAACAATGCCACATACAGTTACCAAAAGAGGAGAACTAAAGTTAGCATTGTGCAATAAGTGTTTGAAACCAGTATTAAAAAAGTTTGAAGAGGAATGTAGGTAAATAAAATGGTAATAGTAAGCCAAAATGGAATAGTGACTATCGAAACACTAGAGCTAAGTATCGAATCACAATACAATCCAATCAAAGATGTATATGAATATGGTCTTGCATTTAATATGGCAAAAAAGCAAGGATATACTCAAGAATATATTTTAGGAGTATATGATACAGAAAAAAGAGTTCAAGAAGTACAACGAGAAATAATATTAACATACCAATTAAGCGAAATGTTTAAATATGCAAAAGACCAAAGCATTCAAGCAATACTATTAGACTTGTTTTATAAAAATAAATTACAACCATTTATATATAAAATGCCAAACTAAAATATTTTATAAAGCAAAAAAGAAGTTTGAAGAGGTGTAACAATGCAAATTGATAACATAGATGAAATAGAAAAATTCGTAGAGGAAATGAATTATTTTTTCACAAACATAGAAAGAATCAATTCAAATCTAAAAAACGAACTAAGGACAAAAGAATTAGAACAAGATGATTTATTGCATGAAATTGAATTAAGTAACTTAAATGCTTTTGAATTAACAAAAGTTGCTGGTAGGTTGAAAAAAACAAGAAAACAACGAAGAGATATAAAGGACAAGCTAGAGTTTATTTCAACAATAAAAGGCTTTTCAGATAAATACAACAACAAGCTGATTACAGGAGATTTAATAAATTTACTAAAAAATATAAGGCGATTAAGAGAAAATTGGGATACAAGAATATATAAAACAAGAGTGTTAGAGGACCTAAAAGTAAGCAAAATGAAAGAAATAAAACAAAAAAATCAAATAGAAGAGGAGGATTTAAATGTTAATAGTTAGCCAAATTAGAGAAATGGTGGTAAATTTAGAT
>CAQOYX010000043.1 GCA_948852375.1 uncultured Clostridia bacterium | reverse complement strand
GATATAATGTTTTTATTCTTTCTGTTTTTCCTATTCCAGATGGTCCTCTTAATAAGACTGACTCTCCTGCTTCAATCCAATTTTGTATTATTTCAGTGTCTGTCATTCTGCTTCTATCAGCAGTTTTTGTTTTATCTGGATTTAATTTTTGTAATCTAGATTTTCTTGGCTTGAATTCTTCTGTTTCTTCTGTTTGCTCTTCTAATGTTATTGTACCTCTTGACTGTTCTAAATCTCTTTCCAAATATCTATCCATAAATGTCTTTATGTCTGTTTTATCAAAATCTCTTGTATGGTAATCTCTAGTATGATTAAATTGTACTCCAGAGAATATCAATTTATCTGTTAGCATGACTTTTTCTCTTTCATCAACTAACCATTTTACAGGAGAAACTTCTACCCATACATTATCTCCATCTCTGTATTGTTCTCCATTTGAAAGTGTAAATCTATTTCCTCCAAAATCTGAATTAGCTTCAACTCTTACATATCTTTTACCATTATATTCATATTCTTCATGTTGTTTTGCTAAAAATTTTTCGCCATAAGCATCATATTTTCTTGAATCTGTTGTATAACTATTTCTTGTTTTTGATATACTACCACTTCTATATGCTCTTTCTAGTCTTTCTTGCATGTCTTTTGATGCTGCTTTTTGTGGGTAATATCCATACTCTACTTCAAGAATACCATCTCTTGCTCTTTTCCCACTCTCTCCGTTCGTGGGGATATTAGAGATTGATGAGAACGGCAAAGCTGGGCGAGCCCCAACATAGCGTTCGTTAACAATGTCGTAAGTGCTACGACCAAGACCGAAAACCACGCGCGCGTCATTATCTCCATCATCTGATTTTGTCCAATAATATCCTGTTCTTCCCTCCAAAGAACTATCATTATCTATATGATTGTTGTCAGAAACATAAGCACCTAAAAGAATAGAGAAATCTGTTATTGCTGCTTTTGTTCCTCTCTTCTCTAATATATCTAATTTATCACTTCCAAAATATTGTTCTTCGGTTAAAAAAGTAAAATTACTCATCTATACTACTCCTATATTTTTGTATATCCATAGAATTTTTATAAAAATTTCATAGACACATTATCTCTTTTTTTATTCTACCATAACAACTTTTTTTTGGGAATAGTTTTACATATTTTTTTACAGTTTTTGTGGAAAAGTTTCATTTTTTAATTTTTGACTTTCTTTTGTGTCTTTGATATGGTTATAAAATGCATTTTTTCTAATATAAACATATTCCTCATCAACAATATTTTTTTCTCTTAATTTATGCAATGTTTTCAAATGTTTTTTTAATCTTTGTTTAGATGAAACTCGTAATTTTCTTGTTATACTGCCATCTTCATTTAAGATATGCCTATATCCTAAAAAATCTATTCCATTTTTTACAATTCCTATTTGTGTTTTTTGATTTAGTGATAGTTTTAACTCATGTTCACATTTCTCCTTTATTTTTGAAAGTGAATATTGTAAATAACTTTTATCTCTATGAACCAAAATCATGTCGTCCATATAACGAATATACCCTTTTACTCTTAAATCTTCTTTAACATATCTGTCGATTACATTTAAATATAATAGTGCAAACCATTGACTAGATTGATTTCCAAGTGGTAAGCCAACATCTGCATTATTAGGCTGTTCTTTTACTAATTTTTCTATCATCCACATCTCATCACTTGAAAAATTAATCTTTTTTAGTAAATTTAATAGCACTTCGTGATCTATGCTTTGAAAATACTTTCTTATATCACATTTTAGAAAAAATATTTTATTGTTTTGTTCTTTTCTATACTCATTTCTTAAAAAATTTTCTAATCGTTTTATAGCAAATGTTGTTCCTTTTTCTTTTCTGCATGCTGCATTATCATATATTAGTTTTCTATCAATTTTATCTCTTAATGCCACATCACAAAAACACTTTATAACAACTCTATCTCTAAAAGGTAATGCTTCTATAACTCTTTCTTTTGGCTCATATATTAAAAATTCTTTATACTTTCCTAATTTATATTTCTTTGACATTATATCGTTCATAAGATTACTTATATTACTTGATAAATTAGCTTCAAATCGTATCACTTCTCCTTTATGTTGTTTAGATTTTCTACAACCTTTATATGCATCATATAAATTTTCAAATGTAAAAATTTCTTTTAATTCCATATTGTATTTCCTCCTAAAAAAAGAACGCTCCTTAAAACTTGCAAAAAATAGATTATCTATTCGTTGCTCGTGTAAGCGTTCATATTCTTCCACCGCACTATTTCTTTAGCGGTTAGAAAAGAGAAAAATTCCTTCACTTTAAAATACTGATATATTTTCCTTAAAATATATTTCTCTGATTCTTTATTTTAAATCCACTTTTATAGGATTTATCAAAAGTGAATCTGGGCGAGCCCCACCATTGCGTTTGTTAACATTGTTGTAATTTCTATTACCATTATCGTTAACCACGCGCGCGTCATAGAGAATGGGGCTACAAAGAAAAACCCGAAATAAATTTTTCTCTTAATTAAAAGCCTTTCAGCCTAAAATCCTAACTTCGTTTTTTCCATCTTTCATCATCACTCTTTTTCCATGCTACTGTTAAATTAATTGCTTCTGATAATTGAATAGAAATTTGTTTGTATTGTTTCTTTAATATGCATCCAGAATTTTCTGCCACCATAGAAACATATCCTAGTAATTTTAATTTTACTATTGCCTCTTTTTGTAATTCTTCTCTTTTTGTTTTCTTTTCTACTGCATCCATTCTAATAAAATTAGCTTCTAATAAGCATTCTAATGTATCAAGACAATAGTTCTGCATTCTATTTACAAATACTCCTCTAAATTTTTTTGGAGATTTTTCTGTAACTGCAATTATATAAGCTGCTAGTTTCTTTACTACTGTTATAACCATTAAATCATTTGCATTAAATGGCAACTTATTCACTTGTTCTAATTCATTGTCATTTTCTACGCTTTCTTCAATTTCTTTTTTATTAAATCTTTTATTCTCAGCAGTAGCAATAGCTTGCTTCACTGCTACTTTATCCTCAATACTGTTTTCAGCTCCGTTAAAATCTTCTAATTTTTTAGGTATTTTCAAATTACTATCTCTACTAACTTGTAACATTTTTATCCTCCTTACACATTTCTGTATTTTAACATGAATTCCCTAAAAAATCCATTAAGTTCAATGTTTTAAAGTTCTCCTTTGATTTTTGTTATCTTATTTAAAAGCTTATTGTACTCCTCTCTACTAACACCTGTTCCTTCTAAAGACTTCTGATACTTTTTTTCTTCTTTAGATAGATATTCTTCTGGATCATCATAATATAATAATAATTCTAACATCAAACACTCTATTTCACATTCTGTATGCTTTTTATTTTTTATTGTAATACCTAATTTTTTTAATATTCTTTTCTCCTTAAAACTTAACATTTTTCTTATATTTAAAATCTCTAAATTATGATATTTTTCATCCCATTCTAAATATTTTTTATTTTCTAATTCTCTTTTTATTCTTTTTAATTCTGTATATATTTCTTCATAATCATTAACTGGTTTCTTTATATATCCTGCTACTTCTAGTCCACCATTTATAACATCACTTTTGTTATCTGCAGATATAACTAAAAATGCAATGTCTTTATTTTTAGCAAAATAACTCTTTATAATGTCTAAACCCGTATATCTATGATTGCGCATAAGGTCTGTTATTACAATTTCTGGCTTTAATTCCTCAATCATTTTTATTTCATCTTCATCACTATTAGCAATTCCTAATATTTCTATATCTTCATATTTTTCTAAAAATTCTTTTATAAATTTGCATATATGAATATTGTCATCTGCAATTATGATTTTAATTTTTCTACTCAATTTAATCTTTCCTTCCATTATTTCATTATTTATTTTCACTATTGTTTCTTTAGCAGCAATAGTAAATATCTCCTTTAAATTTGTCTTTAAATAATTATTGGTATCCTCTACATATTCAAATATTTCTTCATATAATTTCTTCTTTGTTTCAGCATCAAAGTCATTATTTTCTTCAATATCCTGTAATATTTGATTTATTCTCTTTTGTTTATTACAGTTTAAAATTCTTAATAATAATTCATCAAAATCTTGTTCTTCACAAATCTCATCTATTAAATCAAAT
Organism: uncultured Clostridia bacterium; assembly: GCA_948852375.1. Next base: position 7,505 of record CAQOYX010000043.1, on the reverse strand, counting down.
TTTATCTCTTTCATTTTTCCCTACTTTGTAAAATTTTCTTCTCTTGATAGAAATAGTCTACCAAGATTAGTAAATAAATATTGTAAAATATACAATAATAATTAATGTTGGAAAGGAAACTACTATATATGCAAGTTAAAAAGTTAAATGGTAAATCTAATGTTATTGGTAGAAATATTAAAAAGTATAGAGAATTGCGTGGCTTAACTCAAAGAGAACTTTCTAATAAAATAGCTTTACTTGGTATAGATATTTATCATTCAGACATTTCTCAAATTGAAAATCAAAAATTATTGTTAAAAGACTTTGAAATTATTGCATTCTGCAAAGTTCTAAATGTATCTTATGAACAATTATTTGAAAATACCAATAACTTATTTGATTAATTATTATTATTTTACAATGACATCTAAATTTATACTTTTTCGTATTTTTTAGTTAAATAAATGTTAAAGAATATGGTTTCATATTCTTTTATTTTTATCCATTACTATATTAACATATCTTATATTATAAATCAATATTTTATTTTACTTTTGCTTTTTTTCTAATATATGTTTGTTTTATTTTTGCCATAATTCTTATATTATTTCTATATAAGAAAGGGGGATTACTTATTATATGAAAAATACAAAATCTTTAAAAAATATAGGAAACAATATTCAAATCGCTAGATTAAAAAAAGGATTAACACAAGAAGCTCTTTCTGAAAAATGTAATGTTTCAACAAAATACATAAGTGCAATTGAGCGTGGAATATCTTCTGGTAGCATTTCACTTATAATTGATATTTGTAATGCTTTGGATGTAACACCTAATTATGTTTTTAATACTACAATCAATAATTCTAATGATACTGTTGATGTATTTTCCGTTGAAACTTCTTCAATTTACTTGAAATTAAAATCTGACAATAAAAAATTTGTTGAGAATACCATAAAACATTTATATTCTATGCAAACTCAAAGATGATAATTTTCGAATTATAATATTTATCATAAAATATATAAATAAAAACGAGAATCAATTTTCCCGTTTTTATTTGTTTAAAAATTTTCTTTTCTATAAACATTTCTTTATTATTATTAAATTTATTATCTTTCGTGAATGCTATTTTTTTGTTAATTCATAACTTTGTTCAATCAATTCCTCTACTAAAGAATTATCTACTTTATCACTTATAATAATTGTATTCCAGTGTTCTTTATTCATATGATAAGCTGGTATTATATAATCATAAGAATTTCGTAATAACTCTGAATAGTTTGGATCAGTTTTTACATTTAAGTACAATTCCCCTTTAACATCCATTAACAATGCAAACCATTTTTTATTTTCTAAATGTTTCATTGCTACAGTAATATTATCATCTGGAAATGGATAATCTTCAAATGTACTAGGCAATGTAGTACAATATTTTATAATTTCTTGCTTATTCATTATATTATTTTCCTTTTACTAAAGTATTTAAAATACTACTAAATTGATTACTTAATTTACTAATATCTCCGTTTTTAGTGCTATGGCTCATTATAAAATCTTCTATTTGATTTTCATATCTTCTTAATTCTTCATTTGTGTATTCTTTATCTTCTATATTAATTCCAATGTTTTTTAATAATTTTATTTCATTTGTAGTGCATTTATTTAATAGATTCATTTTTTCGATTTATCTCCTTTTATTTTTTCATTAAAATTATAGCACAGAAATTCTTTTTTGCAATAAAATTTTCTGTTTTTATTTTACAGCGATCATCAATTCATTAGGCTGTACTGTCATTCTTGCATTTTGGTATGTATATTTTGCATCTGTAAAATATACATTATATCCCATATTTTCAAATTTGTTTTTCGCCAATTCTAAAAGTGTATTTGTTTCACTTTCCGTTAAGCCATATTTTACTCTTATTTCATAAAATGTAATTCTAATAAAATTTTCATTTTGCTCTATTTTTTTATCTAAATAATCTACAAATTCTTGCATTGTCATTTATATCTTCCTTCTTTCTTTGTATATATTAACACAAAATGGCAAAAAAATAAAGCCAGATTATAACCTGACTTTGTAAGACTAATTTATTTTTTCCATAATTTCTATAGGTGGAAATGTGCATATATAACATGGCCTTTTTGTATTGATTTTTCTTTTCATATAGTTTTTAGTTTCAATAATAATTATTAACTTATCAGCTTTTGAAATAGTGTCTATATTTTGGTACAGATTATCTACTTCTTGTTCTTTAATTGCTATAATATCATAACTAACATATCTTGTTTTTAATGTTACATTTACTGGATGTTTTCCTTTTTTTATTTCTGGGTTTCTTTCCAAATAATCCATAACAACATCAAATGCTGCAACATTTCTATTGTTTATTTCTTTTGTTCTATATCTTATGATATTTGTTTTTTTATCTCTAACTAATACTTTATTTGCTACTAAAACATCTATGTCATTTATGCTACATTCACATACTTTTAAAATATGTTCTTCTCTTAAAGATTGAAAATCCCATAATAGTTTTGCTATTTTATTTTGCTTTTCATTCATTTGCATCACTTCCTATTACTTTTACTAGAGAACTATAGATTTTTCTTTTTTCTGGTACTATTTTATAAATTTTAATAATTACTTTATCTCCTGGAAGTGGTGGTCTATCTAACCAAGTTGGAAGAGTACAAACCGAATCCACTCCTTGCATAATGTTTGCAAAGATGCCGATTGTCTGTATAGCCTGTTATTGTTGCTAGATATTCTCCTTTTTCTGTAAAATCTTTTCTAATATTTTTAAATGGATCTTCTAATAATTCTTTTATTGATATTTTGATGTTTTTCTTTTCTTCATCAATTTCTTTTACTACTACTTTTATCTGTTCATTTATCTTATATAATTTAGAAACATCTTCAACATATCCATATTGCAAGTCTTGTGCTTTTATTATGAAATCCATTCCTAAACATTCGATTCTTATGTATTTTTTCCAAACTCCAACTACTTTACTATAAACTTTATCTCCTACTTCTATCTTTTTTAGGTTGATGTCTCTTATTCTTTCCATTGCTTTTATTCTTGAACCTACAGCTTTATTGCTTATTTTGTCCGCTTCTATAATTATAAATTTTATTTCTGCTCCCATCATATTTCTTAATAGTTTTTTATCATTTTTTCCATCTTTTATAATTTCTGTAGCTGGTATTAGTACCTTTATACCTTTAAAATCTACTATTGCACAAGTAATATTAGTATCTTTCATTTTTTCTGTTTCTATTGCAATAATATTTCCTGTTAAAATTTTTCCTTTTGTCTTAGATGAATTAATGTTTTGCCAAGTTATTTTTTCTTGTAATTCATCTGTCATAATTCTTCACCTCTTTCCTAATTTTTAAAAATTCTTAAATGATAATTCTTCTTTCTTTTCTTTCTGCATTTTCATGTTTTCTTGTTCAATGTTATCTTTAAATTTCTTCTTTTGTTCTTCAAGTGTAATATCTTTTAATTTACTAGCTTCAGAATGTTGTGAATAATCAAATTTATTACATATAAATGGCTTTTTTCCTCTTACCATTACAATTTCTTTGTTATTATCCATCTTTAGTAATTCATCTGGATTCATTAAATTTCTTTTATTTGTTGCTACATTTGCCATTCCATAAGTAAAATTACCATCAAATCCGAGCTTCTTTTCTTATGGCATTTGTTTCTACTGTTGCCACTCCTAGATATTCTGTAATATATTCAGCTGTCAGAATATCTCCGACATCCGCATACATATTTTTGTATCACAATTACCGTAATATTTCTTGCCATACATCATTGTCATATCTATTTTTTAATTGTGCAATATTTTGAAATATTAAGCACAAATTTAGTAAACGACTTCTAGTCGTGCTAATCTTCTTTTGTAGGTCTAATATCTTTCCTATGTTGGTAAACTCGTCTAAAATTAGTGTTGTTTCTACTGGTAGTCTACCATCTGGCATACTATCTGCTAATTTGATTAATTTGATAAATAAAAATGAAAAGAATAGTGTATTCAAAAAATCAAATGTTGAATTTGTATCACTTGTTATTACAAATACACAAGTTTTTCTTTTTCCTATCATTTCAAAATTAATTTCATCTTTATTGGTTATATTTCTTATTCTATCTGTTTGAAAAATCTGTAATCTAGTTGCAAGTCCTGTTACGATACTTTGTTTTACTATATCTGTAGCTTGTGCATATATGTTATAAGACAATCTAGTTGGACCTTCTGTATCGAAAAACAGATTATCTATTTCTTTTATATTTCCACTTGCTAGACAGTCATAAATAAATCCTAGATTTTTATTTTCTTCTTTATCAACATAGTGGATTACATATAGCAATAATGCTTTTAATAAGTTTTGTTCTCCACGATTCCAAAACTCATCTCCTCCAGATTTTCTTTCAATCTGTGTTCCTTCTATTACAATTTGACTAAATATTTGTGCATCTGTTTCATCTTCAACAAATCCTATAAATCTTGAGCCATTTGAATAAGTAGGATTTACAAGATTAAATACTTCAACATCATAACCTTTTTCATCTTCTAAATATTTTCCTAATTTTCTATATTGTTCTCCTTTTGGATCTGTGATGACTAAACTCATATCTCTATTAATTGATTTTTGTAATTCTTCTTGTGCTAATTCAATTGCATTTGGTATAGCAAATCCTCTTGACTTTTTACTTCCACTTGAACCGAAATACTGCTATATTTTTGTTTAAATAAGTATCTAGTGGCAATGTTATTAATTCATTTTCTTCTGTTTGACCTATTATAATTCCGTTTCTTTTTCCTATTCCTAAATACTCATTTATTTCTTCTTTTGTTCCCCAGTCTGCTGTTCCAAATGTTCCATCTTTTTTCTTTAGATTAACTCCTTCAACCTCTATTTTTGCATTTTCTTTTGTTATTTTAATACAGTTTATCGCTAGTATTACAATGGTATCTATCAATAACCAAGTTATAAAAATTGTTCCAATACCAAAACTTGTATTAAAACTCTTTTCTAATAGTTTTAAAAAGCCTTTAATTAATGGCAATAGAACTATTCCAGAAAGTACAAAAAATAAAGGTATTTTAAACCTTTTTACTCTCTCCATCTATACCCCCTAACAAATTGTCTATTTCTATTATGTTTGTTCTGTTAGTTAGTATTTCATCTATTTTTTCTTTGTTTTCCTTTAATGTAATAATATCAATTTTTCTGTTTGTATTTTTATTGTTGTTGTAAAATATATTTAATTTGTGCAACTTCTCTGTATCTATAAATGGCATTAAAATAATATACTCTCTATCTTGTGTCATATAATCTGCTTTTACCCAATTAGACAATAATACTTCTTGTCCTTTGTATATCTGTTTTAAAATTTCATACAAATCTATTTTTTGAAAATATCTCATCTTTTCTAAATTTTCTTTACTGGCTTTTATTACTATTGTTGATTCTTTTCCAAACATAAAATACTGATTGCTGTTATTAAGCATTTTAATATCTTCCAAAAATACGATAGCATTTTTATATTCTATTGTTTTTTGTATATCGCTTACTGTCTGGCTAACATATACTCTTTTTTTGTCTTTAGAAATGTAATATGTAATATAATCTTTTTCTTGGTAGATCAGTTCCCCTATGAACTTTCTTCCCATTTCTGTATGAATATTATTATTTTTCATCTCCCAACTAGGTAGAAATTGTATTGTACTATCTATTGTTAATGTTGCAATCTTTACGATTTCTTTTACTCGATATTGATAATCTTGCCTTCTACAGATTTTATAATAATCATATCCCATTTCTCGCATCAGCTTTGTTCCTTTTATATCTAGCTTAATATAATATCTGTCTACTCTTTTGATATATCTTTCTTTTTCTAATACCTTTAGCCTTTTATGATGATATCCTTTTGATTTATAAATCTTTTTACTATCTGTCGCTAACATAACTTTGTACTTTTTCAAAAACGCTAATAGCTCTATATCTTTTTCACTTAATCTTAAATTCACATCTTCAATTCTCCCTTCTTGTTATTTGTTACTCCCAACACTGTTATTTTTCGTTTTTCTCCCTTTCCTGTATCATACTCTTTAAACCCCAAACAACTTTTTTTGAGTTTTTGTTTATTTTTCAACTATTTGGACACTGTCAAAATATCCACTACTTTATACTTAAAATTTGCCTAAAGTGGATACATTAGACATATCCATTTCACCCCTGTTTTCTATCCACTTTAGCAAAGATTCGCCTTTAAAAATGGATACCTCTGTAAATGGTTTTTTAGTCTTATTTGTTGTTCCTAATACACCATAAAACATATTATTTATATTATCATCTGCTATTACTTTTGATAGTACAAGACCATCTACAATAGGCTTTATGAATTTATTATCTATATCAATATTCTTTTGATTTTCTGATACTTTTATAAATACAAATACTAATTCATTGTTGAATAAGTCTTTATATTGTTTTGTCTTTTCCATTACATTAATCATAATGTTTTTATAAGCATAGTTATTAATGTTTTTAAATTTTGGTATTACTTCAGGAATATAAATTTTTAAAACATCATTTTCAACTGTAGCTTTATATCTATTGTTTAAATAATTTATTTTGTCTGCTTCATCTATTTGACATTTCTGTTTTAAGCTAATTTTATTAAAGATGTTATATCTAATTCTTTCTAAACTTCGTAAGTAATTTTCTACATGCTTATTTTCTACAATTTCTTCATTGTTAATAATAAATTCTGTTTCATCTCTTAAATCTTCTAATTCTGATAAAATTTCTTTTTGCATTTTCTTTCCTCCTTTCGCAAAATAATAAAAGATACAAAAGTTTTAACTCTTGCATCCTCCTTAATAATCTACTTGATAATTGTAAATATCTTTATTATCGACACTTTGGACATTTGCCAAATCCTTGTACTCGTGTATATATTTGTGCCTCCCATTCATGTCCTTTGCTACATTTCCACCAAATCTTTTTTTTACTTCCTATAGTTAATATATCTAAATCTAAATCTTGATTTTTATCATAATTATATTCTTTCATAATTTGATTATTTTTCAATAATCTTTCATTTGAAACTAATTTTCGATTTTGAGCAGCTTTTTTTCTACCACATCTAGGACAACCTGTTCCAAGTGATGTTCTATTATTAATTTTCGTTTCCCATTCGTATCCACATTTTTTACATTTCCACCATACTTTTTTGTTAGATGCATATGAGAAATATGATGGCTTTAAATTTCCATTTTTAGTATTATTCCATTCTTCTACTAATTTTGGAAATTTATTTTTTATGTTATTATTTTTTTCAATAGTTTGTAATTCATTCAAGATTTTTGTTCTATCTCGTTCATAGTCTACATCTATATCAATATTAATATTATATCTTGTATTAATTAATTTTATAATATCTAACATCATTTCTGTTAATGTGTTTTCATATATTCCTTTTCTTATATATGTAAAA
>CAQOYX010000042.1 GCA_948852375.1 uncultured Clostridia bacterium | reverse complement strand
AAATTGTGTGCTACTTAAAAAAATAATTTCTTTTTTTACTTTTTATGATAAAATTAAAAAAATTATATTTTGATATAAAAATTATACAGATATAACAATTGTTGATAAAAGTATTTAATTATTACAGTAACGCCTCTATATTTTTTTCATAAAATGATATAGAGGTGAAATTAATGGCTAAAATTATTGTATATAATAATGATACAGATAGAATGGAAACATATTATAGAGGATTATCAGAAAGTATGCCATATAATACAAATAGAACATTAACAGTGAAAGAATTTCGAGGTGCAAGTAATAGTAATACACTTTGGACAACAAAAAGAACAATGACTTCTTGGAATACACAAAGATTTATATTCGGTAGTAGTATTCCTGTAGGATATGCATTTAGAAGACCTTGGGAAGGTCGGACATCGGAAATCAATCACAACATTATGCAGGAACAGCATTTGATGTTGGGCAATTATGGACAAATGAAAAAAGAGCAAGACTAAGATATAGTGCAGAAAATTCTGGCTTATGGAGTTATGTAGAACCAGTTAGTATATCACCTACATGGGTACATTTCGATAGAAGAGGGAAACCACCTGCTTGTTCAAGTGGAGGATATCTAACATTAAAGCAGGGAAGTTTAAGCGTATATGTGTTAATAGCACAAGATGATTTAAACACATTAGGTTATCGGAACAGGTGGATTAGATGGAATATTTGGTAATCAAACTCGTATTGCTGTAATAAATTATCAAGCAAGTAGAGGATTACAAGTTGATGGAATTATTGGATGTAATACATGGCGTTCTTTACAAGAAAACGTTGTAGGTAGTGGCAGAACGTCAACTACAATTGATTAACAAGTAAAAATGCTATAAATTTAAATGTTACAAAATGATGGTTTTATATTAATTTATTATAAAGAATTTAGTGGTGAAATTGCTAGTTTGTTACTTTTAGGAAATTACTCTAAAAATATTTGTTAGTATTACAATGGTAAAAATTATTCTGTAAACATTAAAGAAATATAAAATGTAGGGTAATTTTATGAAATATTACGTTTTTGTAATACTTTATGAAATTGCCTTGTATAAAATGTGTAAATTATGTAAAAAATAGAAAATATGTGATATAATATGTTCATAAAAATTAAATGAAAGGAGAATATGATAGAATAAGTATATCATATAAGAAAAAATGAAAGATTTAAAAATTACAGAAGAAATAAAATATGTAGGGGTAAATGACAAAACAATAGACTTATTTGAAAGCCAATATATAGTTCCAAATGGTATTTCATATAATTCCTATCTTATAAAAGATGAAAAAAATATAATAATGGATACAGTAGATAAAAGAGCAACTGATCAATGGATTAATAATTTAGAAAATGCATTAAGTAAAGAAAATTTAGATTATTTAGTAGTATCACACATGGAGCCAGACCATGCATATAATATAGAACTACTTACGAAAAAATATCCAGAAATGAAAATTATAGGAAATGATAAAACATTTACTTATATGAAACAATTTTTTAATATAGACAAACTAGAAGAACGAAAAATAGTAGTAAAAGAAGGAGAAACTTTAAATATTGGAAAACATACTTTACAATTCTTCATGGCACCAATGCTACATTGGCCAGAAGTAATGGTAATTTATGAACAAACTGAAAAGATATTATTTTCAGCAGATGGATTTGGAAAATTTGGAACTTTAGATACGGATGAAGATTGGTTATGCGAAGCACGTAGATATTATTTTAATATTGTAGGAAAATATGGAGCACAAGTACAAACTCTATTAAAAAAAGTAGCAACATTAGATATAAAAATGATTTGTCCATTACATGGACCAATATTAAAACAAAATCTAGGATATTACATAGAGAAATATAATATATGGAGTAGCTATTTACCAGAAGATAATGGAATAGTTATAGCATATGCATCAATTCATGGAAATACTAAACAAGCGGCACAATATATGGCAGAACTTCTAACTAAAAAAGGTGTAAAAAAAATAGTAATGCAAGACCTTACAAGAGACGATATGGCAAAAGCAATAGAGAATGCATTTCACTATGACAAAATTATACTTGCAGCATCTAGTTATAATACAAGCGTGTTTCCACCAATGGAACAATTTTTACATCATTTACAAGGAAAAAACTATCAAAAACGAAAAGTAGGAATTATTGAAAATGGAACTTGGGCGCCAAGTGCAGGAAAAACAATTAAGAGTATTTTAGAACAAATGAAAGAAATTACTATTTGTGAACCAATGGTTACAATAATGTCAAAAATGAATGAAGAAAATAAAGAAAAAATGCTTGATTTAGCAGAAAATTTAATAAGTTAAAAAATAAACAAAGGAGAAAAAAATGTATAAATTAGTAGCTATTGATTTAGATGGAACATTACTTAATTCTTCAGGAGAAGTAAGTATAAAAAATAAAGAAGCAATAGTAAAGGCAGTAAAAAAAGGAACAATAGTTGTTTTAGCATCACGGAAGAATGCCAACTTCTGTTAAAAATATAGCAAAAGAAGTTTCCGCAGATAAATATATTATTTGTGGGAATGGTACGTTTATCTATGATTTACAAAAAGAAGAGATTATATATGATGCATTTATGGAAAAGTCAAAAGTTCTAGAAATTATAAGAATTTGTGAAGAAAATAGTATTTTTTATAATGTATATACTGAAGATAGTGTTTTAACAAAATCATTAAACTATAATGTATTATTTTATAATAATGAAAATAGCAAAAAACCAATTGAAAAAAGAACCAATATAAACATTGTTGAAAATATCTATAAATATATAGAAGAAAATAAAAATATTAATATTTTAAAAATGACGATATGTGATAGCGATAAAATAATATTTTCTAGCATTATAAGAAAACTAAAAATGATTCCTAAAATAGACATATTAGAAGTAGAACATATGTCAAGAAAAAACATAAAAGATGGGAGTAAAGAAGTACAAGTTGAATATTATTATACAGAAATAGCTAAAGAAAATACTAATAAATGGACAGCTATTGAATTTTTAATAAACACATTAGACATAAAAAAAGAAGAAGTAATGGCAATAGGAGATAATATAAATGACAAAGAAATGGTAGAAAATGCAGGGTTAGGTGTTGGTATGGGAAATAGCATGTTAGAAGCAAACAAAATAGGAAATGTATTTGTTAGTGACAACAATTCAGATGGAGTAGCAGAAGCAATTAACAAGTATATTTTTTAATAAATTAGTTATATGAACATCATAGTACATATGTTATCATTGACAAATAAATGCTCAATACTCGTGTAAATATTGCTGTACTATATTAACTGGAAGTTTTTCACAAATGTTTTAGTAATACTATATTAAACATCAAAAAACAAGTATTACAGTAATATTACAACATGATTATTTTTATATTACACAATTAAAAAATGTTGTTTTTGAATAAATTTTGTTGTAAAATAAATTATAAAGCGAGAAATTCATAAGATTAAATTAAGGAGGAATTATCATGGCAACAAATCCAATGCAAAGAAAAGCAAGAAATTCAATATTATTAGGTATTGTTATAGGACTTTTAATAGGAGGATTAGTTATAGCTTTCTTATTTTGGCAATTAACAAACCTACAAAAACAAATAGAAGCAGATAAGGCTGCTACAAAAAAAGCATATGTATTAAATACTAATGTTAAATCAGGAGACAAGATAGATATATCAATGTTAGAACAAAAAAGTGTTTTACAAGATGTTATACCACAAGATTATATTACCTTAGATGATATAACAGAAGATACAATATCAAAATTAGACTTGACTAAAGGAACAGTTTTGTCAAAAAAATTAATTAATAAATCAAATGAAAAAATGACAGATGATTTAAGACAACAAGAATACAACATGATTATTTTGCCACAACAACTAGATATAGGAGCATATATCGATATTAGATTAAGATTAGATAATGGACAAGACTATATAGTAGTATCAAAAAAATGTGTAAATAATATAACAGAAGATACCATTTGGATGAACTTATATGAAGATGAAACATTAGCAATGAGTTGTGCAATTGTTGAAGCATATAAAATGAAAGGTGCAAAACTATATGCAACAACATATGTAGAACCAGGAAATCAAGCAAATGCTATACCAACATATGTTCCAAGCGGAGAGGTGTATAATTTAATACAATCAGATGCAAATATAGTAGAAGAAACAAAAAGAGCATTAAGAGAAAGATATACAGAAGGGTTAGTAACAAGAAGAAATCAAGATATAAATTCGCGTTTACAAGCATATGCAGAAGAAGCAAAAGATAACTTAGAAACAAATGTTGAACAAGAAATAACAAATTCAAAAGAAGCAAGAAAAGCATATTTAGATGCCTTAAATAGTAGTACAACAGCACAATAATATTAAAGAAAAAAAGGAGAGTAATCATGAAAACTATAGGATTTATAGGAGCATATGATAAAATGGACTTTATTATATATGTAGCTAAAGTTTTAACTGCATTAGGAAAAAAAATATTAGTAATAGATAACACAATAATGCAAAAAGCAAGATATATAATTCCTACTATAAATCCAAGCCCAACTAAATCATATGTTACAGAATATGAAAAAATAGAAGTTGCAGTAGGACTAGAAAGTTATGATGAAATAAAAAAATATTTGGGAATACATTTGGATAAAAAATTAGAATATGATATAGCACTAATAGATGTTGACAGTATAGAGAATTTTCAAAAATTCAATATAAGCAATTGTAATAAAAAATATTTTGTAACATCATTTGATTTATATTCACTAAAAAAAGGATTAGAAGTATTTAATGGGATAGTTGAACCAATAAAATTAACAAAGATATTATTTGCAAAAGATATTGTAAAAGAAGATGATGAATACTTAAACTTTATAACATTAGGAATGAAAATTATATGGAATGAAGATTATAAAGTATACTTACCAATAGATAATGGTGATCAAAGTGTAATAATAGAAAATCAAAGAGTTGCAAAAATAGGAATAAGAAAATTAAGTGCACAATATAAAGAAAGTTTATCTTATGTAGTAGAAGATATTCTTGAAAAAGATATATCTTCACGGAGAAATAAAAAAAGTATTTAAAAGTTTAGAAAAGGAAGTGTAGAAAAATGGCGATTATAACATTTTGGAGTAATGCTAAAAAACCAACTGGACAAACAATGTCAATTGCAGCAGTGGCAACTAGTATGGCAATTGAACATAACTATAAGATATTGCTTATTTCTACACGGGCATAATGACAATACGCTGGAGCTATGCTTTGGAACACAAGATAAAAGTAAAAAATTAATTGGTAGGTTATTGCAAGTGCAACAAACTGTTGCAGACACTGGAATTAGTGGGCTGTTTAGAATAGCAAATAGTGGAAAGACTACACCAGAAATTATACAAAATTATACACATATAGTTTATAAAAATAGATTAGAAATTTTATATGGATATAAAGACTCTAAAGATGAGCAAGAAACAAGTAAGTTCAGTATTAATACATATAAAGAAATAATACAAAATGCTAATAAATTTTATGATATAGTATTAGTAGATTTAGATAAAGGTTTAAATAATGAAATAGTAAAACCTATCTTAAATACATCTGATGTCATAGTATATAATATTGAGCAAAAATTAGACATGATAAATGATTTTAAAGAACTAAAAGAGAATAGTGATATAACTAAGAAAAATAATATTGTATTAAACATAGGAAGATTGGATGAAGAATCTAAATATACAGTAAAAAATATTGCAAGATACTTAGGAATCAGAAAAGATGTAACAATGATTCCATATAATACGCTATTTTTTGAAGCTGCAAGTGAAGAAAAAGTATCAGAATTTTTTTTGAAAATAAGAAAATTAAACGAAACAGATAAAAATGCAATTTTTTGGAAACAAGTAAAAGAAACAGTAGGCAAAATTATTTATAAATTACAAGAAGTACAAATGAAAATTTAAAAAAGGAGGAAGACTATATATGTTAATAAATTTCATCTTAATAGGTATTGTGGTATTAGGTACAATTTACTTGGTAGTACGTAATATAACAAAAAGAAAAGAAGAAAAAATAGAACAAGAAATTGAAGTAGATGAAAAAACCTACACATTAGAAAAAATGACCTCATTTGTAAAGAAAAGACTTGATGAAATCACAAAAATAAACTTATATGATATAGGTCTTTCAGAAGAAGAACTAAAAAGAAGGAAAAAGAAAAAATATGAATTAAAAAAAGCTCTTAAAGGATGTACATATGGGGATGTTAATGATAAAAAATATGTAAAAGAACTAATATATGAGTTATTAGTAAAAGAATATGGAATTGAAGAGACAAACATATCAAATGCAATACCTTTTGATATACCATCATTATTAACAGAACAAGATAAATTTGATATTCTACTTTATATGTATAAAAAAGAATTTGGTTATGAAGCATTAACACAAATAATAAGAAAATATAATTTAGCAGTTTTAAAATACATAGCTGGAGAAACGAAACCAAGCTTTGTAATAACAGGCGAAGAAATTAGAGAAATATATGAAAAAGAGCAACTAGAATTGAATTTTCAAGATAAATTAAATGTTGTAGTACAAAGAATATATCAACATTACAAGGGATATAGTAGTATTGATGAAATAAGAGATATGAACATAGATGGAGTATCAGGAGGAGTATCTGGACTTCCAGAATCTTTCCTAAGCCAAGTTGCACAAACAGATGGAGACTATCTAGAACAAGTCTTAGAAAATAAAGTTCCACGTGCATGTGATAGTATTTGGATTTTCTTTCAAGGTAAATCTATAAGACTTGCATTCTTATCATTTGGAACAGAAAGTGAACTAAAAAGAGTATGTCAAAACATATATAAATACAATAATCCAGGACAATTATCAGATACAAATGGATATAAAATTAATGAGATGAAAGATGGTTCACGTGTAGTTGTTGTTAGACCATCATTTTCAGAAACATGGGCATTCTTTGTAAGAAAATTTGATGTAAAGCGTGCAACACTAGAACAATTAATTACATTTCCAGGTAATGATAAAGCAATTGATTTGTTAAAATTTTTAGTAAAAGGAGCACGTATTGTTTCTATTACTGGTGAACAAGGTTGTGGTAAAACAACAATGCTTATGGCAATGATTGAAAATATATATGAAACAATGAACATAAGGGTACAAGAAACAGCATTTGAGTTACACTTAAGAAAAATATATCCAACAAGAAATATATTAACATTTAGAGAAACAGAAACAATTTCAGGACAAGAAGGTTTAGACGTTCAAAAGAAGACTGATGGTTCTGTTAACATTATAGGAGAAGTTGCAACAGACCCAGTTGCATCTTGGATGATACAAGCAGCCCAAGTTGCTTCAAAATTCACATTATTTACACACCATGCAAAAACATTTCCGAACTTAGTTACAGCATTAAGAAACTCAATGTTAAGAACTGGAGTATTTAAAAATGAACGAACTGCAGAAGAACAAGTAGTACAAGTATTAAACTTTGATATACATATGATAAAAGATTTTAAAGGAAGAAGATATATACAAAGAGTTACAGAATGTATACCAATAGAAGAAAAAAATGAATATACATTTGCACATCAAAAAGAAAAAACTTTAGAAGGAAAATTTGATAAATTTTTTGATAATGCTACACAGTACTTTAGCAAAGTTACAGACAGAGAATTATATAAATATATAAATATTTTAGAATGTATAGATGGAGAATATGTACTTACAAATAAAATATCAGATAATAACCTAATAGAAATGAGAAATAATATGGATGAAGCAGATGTTGAAGAATTTGATAGATTTATACAAGAAAATTGGGGAAACAAGCAAAAAAGTAAGACATCAATAAAAGTAAAAGAAAAATAAAACTAAAAAAGTTATAGAATTTTGAAAGGAGGTGCTATTATTTAATGACAAATGAAATTATAAAATATATGTTGTTTGCAGTAATGGGGTTATTTGGGGTAGTAGTTATAGCATACATCATTTTAATGAAAAGGATGAATAAAGAAGATGCAAAAAAAGAAAGAGAACTAAAAGCGGGTGTTGAAACTACTAAATTTTCTATGGAGGTTGTATACCAAAAATTATATACAATATACATCAAAATACCAGGAGTAAAAAGGTATTTAGTGAAACTAAGAAGAAGAATGGAAATTATAAACATTGATGACGAATACTTAATTAGAAAGCAGACATCAAAAATATTAACAATTGCATTATTAATAATAGTACCAGTAACTATTTTAATTATAATATTCTCGAAAAGTAATATATTATTACTTATGATATTATTGATATTTGAAATATTCATGATGGAAACAATAATTGAAGGCATGGTAGACAAAATGGATACAAAACTTTTAAAACAGCAAATAGAGTTTTTCTCAGAAATAAGACATGCATATCACGACACTAATATGGTTGAAGAAGCTATATATGAGGCATCACAAAATGACGAATTAGAAGTTTCACGTCAAGCAGAAAAAATTTATGAAATATTAATATCAGATGATCCAGAGACTGAATTAGAGAGATACTATGATATAGCACCAAATAGCTATATAAAAGAATTTGCAGGAATATCATATTTAACTAGAGAATTTGGAGATAGAAGAGATCAATATGGAGCATCGTTATATCTTAAAAATTTGAATAATATTACACAAGAAATGCAAATTGAAATATTAAAAAGAGATAAACTATCATATGTATTCCAAAGTTTATCGATTATTGCAGCTATACCAATTTTATTTATAGAGCCAATAAAAAATTGGGCTGTATCACAATTTGGTTTTACAGGACAATTTTATAATGGAAAAGGTGGGTTTATAGTACAAATGATATTGTTATTAATAACATTTGTATGCTACATATTAACAAGAAAAATAAAAGATAATTCAACAACAAATGCAAAATTAAAAAATACAGAAAATCCATGGCAAGCAAAACTATATAAAGAAAAATTAGTAAAAAAAGTAGTAGATCTATTTATGCCAAAGAGGGGTACTAAAGATTATAGAAAAATTACACAGTTAATAAAAGATGCTGCCTCAAAACAAAAAATAGAATGGTTATATATTAATAGAATAATACTTACAATATCAACCTGTATTATATCGTTATTTATGTTTAACCAATTACATAAAATAGCAATAAACTATATTTATGAAGAACCAGATAGTGACTATGATATAATAGGTCAAATGACAGCTTCGCAAGAAAAAAAGGCAATGGAAAGAACAAAAAAACATAATTATTTTCTAAATATGTTTAAAGGAAAAACAAAAACAACAAAAGACCAAATTGTAAATGCAATGAGATATTCAAGTTATTATGAGGATGCGACAGATGAAGAAATACAAACAGATGCTGAAAAAATTTATACAAAACTACAAATAATAAATAGTGAATACATGCAATGGTTTGAAATATTACTTACAATAGTATTTTCATTAATTGCATATATGTGTCCTATTTGGATGCTTATGTTCCAAGCAAAAATGAGGCAACTAGATATGGAAGATGAAGTAATGCAATTCCAAACAATAATACTTATGTTAATGAAGATAGAAAGAGTCAATGTAGAAATTATACTAGAATGGCTAGAGAGGTATGCAAATATTTTCAAAGAACCTATAACAAGATGCTTAAACAATTATGAAAGTGGTGCTTGGGAAGCATTAGAAGAACTAAAAAATGATGTATCATATGGTCAATTCATTCGTATTGTAGAAAGTTTACAAGCAGCAGTAGAAAAAATACCAATAAAAGAAGCATTTGATGAGCTAGAAACAGAAAGGGCATATTACCAAGAAAAAAGAAAAGAATCAAATGAAAGATTAATTTCAAGAAAGGGTTTAATTGGAAAAGTAATAGGATTTGCACCAATGATATGTTTATTTGTGGGATATTTAATTGTTCCATTAGTAGCAATAGGAATGACAAGTATGACAACTTCGTTTAACACAATGCAAACAATGATAAAATAGTTGTTATTATAACAATTTTTGTCGAATGAATCGACGATTGGGGGTCAAAATGGAAAATGCATCAAAAGCTCTAATAATGGCAGCTGAAATTTTAATAGGAGTAATAATAATTACGATAATAGTATTGTCATATGGAAATATGAGAGAAGTAAGTAAAGAAGAAATATCAGCAGAACAAGTACAACAACTAGCTGCTTTTAATAGAGAATATGAATCATATATGAAAAAATTATTAAGAGGAGTAGATATTATTTCTTTAATGAATAAAGCACTTGATAATAATGCACAATATGAGGAAAGCTACAACAAAATAACAATAGAATTTATACTATTAGATAGAATTGAAGCAAATGGTATAATAATAAATGCAGGAACAGGTTATAATCAAGATTTTTATAACGAGAAAATAAAAGTATATGCAAATAGTAGTACAGTTAATTCAAATGTTTTTATACAATTAAAAAGTAAATATTTTGATTATAAAGAAGGATCAATAGAATATCATAATGAAACAGGAAAAGTAAAAAAAATGGTATTTAAAGAAAGAAGAATTCAGTAGAGTAAAGTAATTTTGGCAAATTAAGTAATAATACTTTTAGTTATTTTGTGTAATGCATTAAAGAAGTGAAAGGGATGATAGGTGAAATGGAAAATGCATCAAAAGCTTTAATAATGGCAGCAGAAATTATACTAGGAATATTAATATTAGTTATTATAATATTAGGATATCATTCATGGAGCAACTTTTCAAAAAATATAAATCAAAATATTAATCAAACTAGAATAAATGAATTTAATAGTAAATTTTTAGGATATAATGGAAGAACAGACTTAACAGCACATGATGTAGTAACAATAGTAAATCTTGCAAATGATTATAATATAGATAGTGAAACAGGAGAAGAAAAAGATGCAGGGTATAAAATAAATGTAAATATAACAGGAGCTAGTGGAAATGCTACAATGAATGGGATTAAAAATAATAATATACAATTTATTACAAAAAATGAATATAAAAGATTTTCGATGACAAATATAGATTATGATCAAAAGACAGGAATAGTAAAAACAATAAATATAAGAGGACAATAAATAATAAAAACATAAAAATACATAAAATTTTACTGTATTGTTAAAATTTACTATAAAAATTATTCATAAACTGTTGAAAAAAAAAGAAAAAAGTAGTATAATGAAGAAAGGAACGTTTTATTGAAAAAGATAATAATTATTTTTGGAGTTATAATAATTACACTTATACTAATTATTAGCGTATCTTTAGTAGAAAACAACAAAAATATAACAAAAGTAAAGAGATACAATAAAGAATATGAAGAAAATCTTTACAAAACTTTGTATGGAACAGAAGTAATATCACTAATAAACAAAGCAACAAATGAAAACATAATAAATGAAGTAGAAAAAGATGAAAAAGGATTTTTTATTGAAAATGAAACAAATTCAATAAAGCTTTATATAAAATTACTATATGATAATAATCTAACAACATATCCAATGGAAACTATAACAAAAGTACGGTGTAGGAGGATTTGTTCAAAACTTTAACCTAATAAAATTTAAATGTACAAACATAGAATATCATAAAAATACAAAAAAGGTAAAAAAAATAGTATTTGAACAAATAGGAGAATAGTCTTTAATATTCAGATTTAAAAAAATCTAGTATATATAAGAGAAGAAACAAAGGAGGAAAAAGTTATGGAGAATGCTTCAAAAGCACTACTTATAGCAGGTGCAATATTAATTGCTA
>CAQOYX010000041.1 GCA_948852375.1 uncultured Clostridia bacterium | reverse complement strand
GGTAAAAATTATGAATATATTTATTGCTTATGGGTAGCAGGAAGTTTTAAAGGAAAAGGAATTGGAAAAGAGTTATTAGAATATGCAATAAATGATTCAAAAGAAAAAGGGAAAAGTGGTATATGTACTTTAGTTTCTAAAAAGAAGAAACCTTTTGTAGGAGAAAAGAAATTTTTTGAACATTATGGTTTTAAAGTAGTAGATATTATTTCCGATTATGAATTATTAGCATTACAATTTGATAATAATGAAATTCCTAAATTTAATGATACTGCTAGAAATATGAAAATTGATAATCAAGAATTTACAATTTATTATAGTCCAGAATGTCCTTATGTAGAATATGAAGTAAATGAACTAACTGAATATGCAAAAGAGAACAACATTAAAATTAATTTTATAAAAATAGATTCACTAGAAAAAGCAAAAAATGTACCTTGTATATTTAATAATTGGGCTAACTTTTACAAGGGAGAATTTATTTCAAATACTATATTAAATTCAAAATCATTTGAAAAATTAATTAAATAGAAAATTATGGAGATGACTGTAAATGGATAAAAAATATTGTTATCAAATATAGATAAAGTGCATACTACAGAAAGTTTGTCATTTGTAGCTCCAAAAGTATTAAATCTTTTGTAAGAAAAATCAAGGATTAACCTTTAAGAAAAGATAAGCAGGAACAAATCAAGAGATGTAGATAATTGAAAAAATCAACTCTATTTTAAAGTAGAGTTTTTTTTAAAATCTTCATACTTAATTGAAATTTCTATTAGAATATGATATAGTATGTAATGAAATTGAGGATAGAAAATAAACCAATAAATTTAAATAAGTTTAAAAGAATTTAATTGAGTAGCATTAAAATAGCATTTTTTAATCTTGGAGAATATTTGAAATACTAACAAAAGATATGGAAATTAAAGAATTAAAAAATAAAGTTTAACTGATCAAATAGATGATACAGATGTATATATAAAAGGTATAGATAATAGTTATTTATATGAAGTCTATTGATTATTTAAGACAGATGAGTTATAGGTTACAAAAATAAAAAATAACTTAAGTTATAAGTTTTAAAGGAGAAGCATATGAAAAAAAATGTATATATACAAAATAAAAGAGCAGATATAAAGGCTATATATGATACACAAACAGAAGAAGTTACTATATTGAAGGGGTCAAAAATAGTAAATTTTGCAACAAGAAATTTAGGGGATTCTTTAACAACATCATATATAAAAAAAATAGATGAAATAAAGAATAATACTAAAATTATACAAGATAATACATTTGTACAAGACTATACATTTAGTAGCCTATCTGCTGCAGCAAGTATTATAGAAGGAAGTAGCCGTAATGGAAAAGAAACATTTATATTAGAAGATACAAATAAACCGATTTCGTCTATTTTAGATAAAAACAATAATCTAATAGAATACATATATGAAAATATTGATGAATATGATGACATAATAAAAATATCCGAAATAGAAACAGAGGAATTTTGCAAAAGTTACCCATTAGAAAAATTAAAAAATTTAAAACTTGAAGAGTATGATAAAATAGGAAATAAGACCTCATTTATGAACATGATAGAAAATAAAACAAATGCTTATGCAAGCGGAAATTTGAATTCTAATCATAATAAAATATTTGAACATAGAGGGGGAGAAAACTATTATATTAAAGACAAACTTTTAAATAATGTAGAAAATATAAACTTAACAGAAGAAGAGATTTTTAGAAAATATATTACTAAATGCTACGAATATGTAAAAAATTTCAATAAAGAAACATATAATTCGTTAAAAGATTATGTGGGAAAAGAATATTTAGATGGTTCAAATGTTATAAAAATGAAATTAATTTTAAATTATTTAGGTCCAGTAATTACAGGAATTACATCAGTAAATATAGCAAAAGACATAGCAAACTTTTTAAACATAAATTATAATCCAAAAGAAGATTCTGTAGATTTAAATATAAAAATAACAAACTATATATATGAAAAAAGTCCAGAATTAAAGGAATATTCATTAATAATAATTACAGCAATTCTTAAACAATATTATAAAAGTTACATAAAGTCAAAAATAAAATATTATATTGGTGGAGCAACAATAGATGAACAAAACAGAAAAGAAGAGTTTTTTAAAAATAATGTTTTTGCTATAGGTTGGGAAGGGGTAGGAAACTTAAACAATTACAAAAACCAAGAACAGATTTTTAAAAAAGTGCTAGAAATAAGCAAAAGTGAAAAAGAATTAAAAAATTTTAAAAAAGTACTTAATAAATTACAAGAAGCAAACAAAGGTGACAGAATAATTTTAAAAAGTAGTTATACAGCAAACAAACACCAAGATAGTGCAATTAAAGTATTTGCAATTGGGGAAATATTAAAACATTATAAAGAAGGATATAAATTCATACCAGGATTAGGACACACCATAGAAGTAAATTGGGAGCAGTTAGAAGAGCCAAAAGAAATAATATGTTCATACAGAAAAGCACTTGAAATAATTGATGAACAAAAATTTAGAGAATTAGAAAAAGAAATAATTGAAAGCAATTACAACAAAGAAATATATATAGGAGAAATAGAAAATTCATTTTGTGGGTTTAATAAAATTTATTATGGAGCACCAGGTTGTGGAAAAAGTTATAAAGCTAAAGAAGAAGCGGAATCAGAAATATATTATCAATATGAAAGAATATTATTTCATCCTGAATATACATATTCAGATTTTATTGGACAACTACAACCAGTCTTAATTAGAAATGATGAAACCAAAAAAGATGAAATAACATATAAATTTGTGCCAGGACCATTTACTAAAATTTTAAAAGAAGCTATAAATCATCCAGAAAGAAATTATTGCTTATTAATAGAAGAAATAAATAGGGGAAACACTTCAGCAATATTTGGAGATATTCTTCAATTATTAGATAGAAAAGAGGGAAAAAGTGAATATCCAATAAAAAATGAACTAATTACAAATTACTTAAAGGAAAAGACCAAAGAAGAAAAAATAGAAGAAGAAAATTTTGAAACAAAAAATTATGAAGAAATATCAATTCCTAAAAACTTAAGTATAATTGCAACAATGAATAGTAGTGACCAAAATGTATTTGCATTAGATACAGCATTTAAAAGAAGATGGCTATTTAAAAGAATGCCAAATGATTTTAAAAAGCATAATTATAAAACAACACAAATAGCTGGAACAAATACTACTTGGGAAAAATTTGCTACAACAATAAATAACATAATTATAAATCCTGAAGGAATAAATGATGAAGACAAACAAATAGGACAATATTTTGTATCAGAAAATGAATTACAAAATAAGGAAGTGTTTGCAGAAAAAGTACTATTTTATTTATGGAGTGATGTTGTAAGATTTGATAAATCATTACTATTTGATATAAAAAATTACAAAACATTAGACAGTATAATACAAGGCTTTATAGAAAAAGGACTTGCAGTTTTCAGCAAAGAAATTTTTGATGGAGAAAATATTGATAATGAAGAATAATTTTAAAACTATAAAAAAATATAATCAAAATAATAAATCAGATTCCTTTGTTGGACTAAGAATTACAAATGAAGAAATAGAATTTGTATTTCCATATAAATATGAAATACCGACTAAAGAACTACAGCTAAAAAAGGAAATGCTTAATTTAATAAAACTAATAGATAGATATAAAACAGAAAAGAATATAAATGATAAAAAATTTCAAAATAACTTTTTTCCATTTAATAGTTATTTATGGATTATAGAAAATTATATAAAAAATGGCTATTATGAAGAACAGGAATATAAATATCAAAATGGAATAAAAGGAAAAATTAATTGGAAAAAAACAATAAAGAACAATAAAATTTATTTTAATAATGAAGAAATTGTTTATAAAGAATTAATAACAAAACAAGTAAATCATAATATAAATAGTATAATTACAAAAATTCATATGTTTTGTGTACAAGAAGCAACAAAAGTAATGGGATGGTATTATGGAGTAAATGAAATTAGTGTTCCAAAGCTAAATATGCAAGAAAACCAAATGATAGAAATTTTAAAAAGTGAAATTAAAAAGACTTTTTTAGATAGTAAAAAAGAACTTTTACTAAACATGATAAAAATTATAGAAGGAGTAGATATTTCATGCTATAATACCAAAAGATTTGAAATTACAACAAGTGAATTTGAATATATATTTGAGAGATTAGTTGAAGAAAGATTTGGCACAGAAGATATAAAAAAATATTACCCAACAGCCACATGGCATGTACAAAAAGTTCAAAAAGAAACAAGACCATTAAGACCAGATTCAATATTAAAAGATAAAGATAATAATATTTATATATTAGATGCAAAATACTATAACTATGGATATTCAAAACAAATAAAAGACTTACCAGATACATATTCAATAAATAAGCAAATAACATATGCAGAAAATGTTAAAGAAAATAAGCAAGATATAAAGGATGTATTTAATATATTTATTTTACCATATAAAGCAGAAGAAAAAGATGAATATCTAAAATATGAAGGTTATGCTACAGCATCTTGGAAAAACGAAAAAGAACTAGAAACAGGAAGTTACAGTAAAGTACATGTAATTTTAGTAGATTTAAAAAAATTAATTAATAATACATATGGAACTAAACAACAAAATATTGAAAAATTAATAAATGTATTAGAAGAATTTAAATTTTAATAAAGGAGAAATTTTATGTATAATTTTCAATTTGATAAAAGAATGCTATACATTATATTAGGAATTATGGTTATAGTAAGTTTAGTAGGAATATCTAGAAACTCTTTATTTAGTTTACTATTAACTTTACCAGGAGTTATTATAGCAATTACATTTCATGAATTTGCACATGCATATGCAGCATATAAATTAGGAGATGATACTCCTAAAATGCAAGGAAGATTAAATTTAAACCCATTAAGCCATTTAGACCCTATAGGTTTTGTATTACTAATATTTGCACATGTAGGTTGGGGAAAACCAGTAGAGATAAATTCTAGGAACTTTGATAGAAAATATTCAGTATCAGCAGGTGAAGCAATTGTATCAGTTGCAGGACCAGCAATGAATTTTTTTCTTGCAATAGTATTTGCACTAATTTATTATGCTATATTAAAATTTGTACCATCTGTTATGCTAACACAAGTTGGATTAATTATTATAGCAATTATACAAACTACAATTGTTGTAAATATAGGTTTAGGAGTATTTAACCTAATACCACTTCCGCCATTAGATGGAAGCAAAATTTTTAGAAACTTTATGTCATATAATGTAAAGCAATGGCTAGATGACCATGAAAGAATATTTTATATTGCATTTTTAATATTATGGATTTCAGGGTTAGCCTCAGACATTATTTCACCAATTATAGGGTTAATTTCTGAAGGATTAATGAGAATTATTGGATTGTTATTTGGAATGCACATGTAAAGAACTGTTGTGTATAACATAGTTTAGAGAAGTTATAATAGGAGAGTTTAAATTGTGAGTAAAGGAACGAGTTGTACTTGTATGAATGACAAAACTTATACATTTAATTTTAAATAAGTGAAAGGATTAACTTAAGATGGACAAAAACATATATGTATTAGGAATTGAATCAAGTTGTGATGAAACTTCTGTATCAGTTGTAAAAAATGGTAGAGTTGTTCTTTCTAATGTAATCAATTCACAAATAGAAATACATAAAAGATTTGGAGGAGTAGTTCCAGAAATAGCCTCTAGAAATCATGTAGATGCTATTTCTAGTGTAACAAAAGAAGCCTTAGATATTGCAGGAATTACGTTTAAAGATATAGATGTAATAGCATGTACATATGGACCCGGTCTTGTAGGAGCATTACTTGTAGGAGTAGCATATGCTAAAGCATTAAGTTATGCACTTTCTAAACCACTTATAGGAGTAAACCATATACATGGGCATATTGCAGCAAATTATATCACATATAAGGAATTAGAGCCACCATTCTTATGTATGATTATATCTGGAGGACATACACATCTTGTACATGTAAAAGATTATACAAAATTTGAGATATTAGGTAAAACTCGTGATGATGCGATAGGGGAAGCATTTGATAAAGTAGCAAGAGTTATAGGCTTAGAATATCCAGGAGGACCTAAAATTGATAAACTTGCAAAAGAAGGGAAAGCAAATATTAAATTACCACATACATTTTTTGATAATTTAGATTTTAGTTTTAGTGGAATAAAAACCGCTGTATTAAATATGTACCATAAAAATCCAAATATAAATAAGCAAAACTTATGTGCAAGTTTTGAACAAGCAGTAACAGATATGATAATAACAAATACTTTAAAAGCAATAAAAGAACTTAACATAGAAAAAGTAGCTCTAGCAGGAGGAGTATCTGCCAATATTTACATAAGAGAAAGATTTGAAAAGTTAGAAAAAGAAGAAAATATAAGAATATACTATCCAGAATTAAAATTATGCACAGATAATGCTGCAATGATAGCATCAGCACGGATATTATGATTATATAAATGGAAACATAAAAGACCTAACCCTAAATGCAGTACCAAATTTAAAAATATAAGAAAGGAAATGTTACAGTTCACTAGCAATACTTTTGTGAATTGCAACAAGAAATAAAGCATGGCTATATATGTAATAGCAGATTTACATTTATCTTTCAAAAATCCAAAACCAATGAATATTTTTGGAGATAACTGGGAAAATCATGAAGAAAAAATAAAAAATGATTGGATGAATAAAGTAACTGGTAATGATGTAGTAATAATACCTCGGAGATTTTTCATGGGCAATGAATTTAGAAGATACATATCTAGATTTTAGATATTTAAATGATTTACCAGGAAAAAAATTATTATTAAAAGGAAACCATGATTATTGGTGGACTACTATAACAAAAATGAGAAATTATTTAAAAGAAAATAATTTTAACAAAATAGATTTTATATATAACAATAGCTATTGTTATGAAAATTATATTATTACAGGAACAAGAGGGTGGACATTAAATGATTTAGAGGGAACAGGCAAAATCTTAAATAGAGAGTTAGGAAGATTAGAATTATCATTACAAGAAGGAGTTACTAAATTTGGAACAGATAAACAAATATTAGTATTTATGCATTATCCACCAATAACTAATTCTGCAATGTTAAATAATTTAGAATTAAAATTTGTAGAAATGATGAAAAAGTATAATGTATCAAGATGCATGTATGGTCATTTACATGGATATTCACATGAAAGTGCAATAGAGGGAATGATAGAGGGAATAGAATTTACATTAGTTAGTGGAGATTACTTAGATTTTAAATTGATGAAGATATAAACTAATAATTATAAATTTGTATAAAAATTGAATATATGTAAGAGAGATTAGTTTACTATTGCAGTTAAAAAACTATAATATTTAAATTTAGATGGTGGACATAGTTTGCTGTATGATTAGATAAAATATAAATAAATGGAGGAATTCAAAAGATGAACAAGATTAAAAGCACAAAAGGAATAACATTGATATCGCTTGTTATAACAATAATTGTATTGTTGATAATAGCAGGAATAACAATAAATTTAAGTTTAGGAGAAAATGGCTTATTTGGAAGAGCAAAAGAAGCAAGAGATAAATATCTAGTGTCTGCAGAAGAAGAACAAAGAGAATTAAATGAATTATACAAACAATTAGGAATAGAAAATTTACCAGAAAATACTCAAGAAAATCCACAAGAAATAGGAAAAGAAGTAGCATTAAAAGATGGTTGGGGAACACAAAATGTAAAATATATTAATACACAAAATGGAATGGAAGTAAAAGACCTTACAAAAGTAGCAACAGTATATGCAGTATCAGTGGGAAATGGAGATACAGTGCCAGTGCCAAAAGGATTTTGGTATGTAGGAGGAACATTAGATACTGGAGTAATAATATCAGATAATGAAGAAGACAAATATGATGGAAAAATAGATAAAACAACATATGAATATACAAGAAGTTTAAAAGGAAATCAATTTGTATGGATTCCATGCAGTGCAAATGAATATAAAAAATATGATACTTGGAATGGAATTTTACAAACAAATAAAACTTTAGGAAATAATTGGTGGGATACAACAACACCAGAAGCAGAATTAATACAAATAGAAAAATATAGTGGTTTTTATGTAGCAAGATATGAAGCAGGCTTAGCAAGTACAATTTCGGAGTTTACTGAAGTACAAATACATACTGGTCAGAATCAAATATATAATAAAGCAGGTATTCCCCAAAGTAAAGCAGGAATAATACCTTGGAACTTTATAGATTGGGATAACGCAAAGAAAAATGCTAAAAGTATGTATACTAGCAATAATTATGTAAGTAGTGGACTAATAACAGGTACACAGTGGGATGTAATGTTAAAGAAAATGGTAGGAAAGACCATCGGAGAAGATAAAATTATATTAACAGAAGCAGATTTAACAAATTCATCAAGATGGGGAAACTATATGGATAATTCAATACCATATAAAGGAAGATTAGCAAGAGCAGATTATAATTCAACCAATTCAAACTCTTGGACTTTAAAACCGTTTGGAAGTGAAACTATAGGAACAACAGCAAGCTATAGTAGTAATAATGGAGATTTACTAACAACAGGCTCAAGCAAAACAGCACAAGTATATCATATATATGATATAGCAGGAAACCTATGGGAATGGACAGAGGAAAATTCTTATTATTCAACTAGTGGACAGTATCGTGTGTTTCGTGGAGGAAGTTCTTGTGATATTTCTAATTCTTACCCTGTTTGCTATCGCATTTGTAACGATGTTAGCTACACTAGCCAAGGTTTCGGGTTTCGTGTGGCACTGTATATAAAGTAGAAATATTGAATAGTTACAAAAGAGGATATTAGCAGTGCAATTGTATAAAATATTACAATTTTGTAATATTTTATATAATTGTACTGCTAATAATGTATTATATATTGACATATTGTGGCTAAAAATATAAAATATAATAAAAATAAGATGTATAAAGTGCATAAATATGTAAGATAATACATATGAAAGAAAGATAGGGGGATATAAAAAATGAAAAATAATGATAGTATAGAATTAAAAATAAATAAAACATATGTGAGAAAAAGTGAAATATTAAGCAAAGAAGGAATTACATTAGTGGCATTAATAATTACTATTATTATATTATTAATTTTAGCAGGTGTAATATTAAATTTAACCTTAGGAGACAATGGAATATTTAGAGTATCAAAAGAAGCTACACAATCATATAAATTATCAGAAATAGAAGAAGAATTAAACTTTAAAATAGAAGATATTCATGTAAAGAAAATAGAACAAAATTTAGATATTAAAAGAGAAGATTTAATGGAGTTAATTGATATTGGTGCAACAATAGAAAAAACAGAAGTACCATCAGAAGTAGAATATAAAGACTATCTTTTTGAAATAGATGAGGATTATAATATAACAATGATAAAAAAATTAGAAGGTGCTAAACCAAAAGTAACAGTTACAATACTAACAGAAGGTAATGATGTAGAAGTAGAAATACAAGTAGTAGCAACAACTGAAGAAGGAGAAATTCAGTCAATAGAAGCAATAAATGGTGCAAGATTAAAAACAGAGAATAGTAATACAAATAAAATATTTATAGTAGATGAAAATAATGAATACTTCTTTAAAATAACTGGAACTAATGGAAGAAATACTATAGTAAAGACATCAATAGATAATGTTATAATTGCAAAGAAATCTATTTTAGAGGCTATTTCTGAGATTAATACTAATGGGCAAAATAAAATAAGAGTAATAGCAAAAGATAATACAAAAACAAAACGAACAGAAGACTATATATTAAATATGATTACATATACAGGCGATTTAATATTAGATGGAGAAAGGCAAGTAGATGGAGCTACATTGACACAAGCAAATAAATTATATAAATTTGGAAACGGAGAAGATATAGCAACAGGCACATCTGGGGATAAACTAGCAAAAAGAACAGTAGTGTTAAAAGTAAATGGAAATTTAATAATAAATGAGGGTGTAACAGTAACATCAGTAGAAAGTGATAGTGGATATGGTGGACCCAAGGGACTGATTATATATGTAACTGGCAAAATAACAAATAATGGAACAATAACTATGTCTCAAAAAGGAGCATATGCAAATCCACAGGATGTATACTTATGGCAAAATATAGATAAAATAGATACAGCAAATGAATACGAATACGTTCCTAAATATGGAGCTAATGGAGCAACAACTAATGTAACATCTACAGCAACTTATCAATATGTTTATCCTAATGCAAATGCACATGGAACAGGAAGACAAACAGCAGGAGGAGCTTCAGGTGGTGCAGGAAAAATAGGTAGTGGTATAGCTGCAAGAGGAGGAAACGGTGGTAGAGGAACATCATATAGTGGTGGAGGTGGCCGGAGGAGGTACTGCAACAAGAGATAGATATATAACACCTCAAAATGCTAATGATTATATAGCTGGTAATGGTGTAAAGTCAAGTGAAGGAAATTTTATAGGAACAGCATATAATGGACAATCAAATGGTGGAGGATTATTAGTAATATATTCAGAAAGTATTATAGTTGGAGCAAATGGAAAATTTGCTAGTTCAGGAAAACCAATAAATGGTTCGTGTTGGTCACATACAACAGCTGGTTCTTATAGTGGACCATATTATAGTGGTGGAGCAGGAGGAGGATCAGGAGGAGGATCAATAAATATTTTCTATAAAACTAATGCAGAAGGATTTAATAGTTCAAAATTTGAAGTTAGTAATAATACTTATTCACCAAGAGGAACATATAATGTTGGAACAATTGAAAATGGAACATATGTTAGATTACTTTCAAACTAAGTAGAGAAAGTCAAGAAATGTCATAAAAAAATGTCTTTATAG
The DNA here is from genome assembly GCA_948852375.1 of uncultured Clostridia bacterium. The sequence goes on along the minus strand of CAQOYX010000041.1, from coordinate 1,633 downwards.
CATATTTAAATGAAAACATAGGAGGAATAAAAAGTGAAAGATACTAGAGGTATTACATTAATATCGTTGATTGTTACCATAATTATATTACTAATACTAGCAGGAGTAGTGCTAAATTTAACCTTACAGAGAAATGGAATATTTACAACAGCAAAACAAGCAGGAAAAAACTATATTAATACACAAGAACAGGAGTTAGCTGATTTAGAAAATTTATATAGTTCAATGCAAGTTGCAATAAATGATGATGCAAAAATAACTATATCAATGGAAGATTTAAATAAACTAATAGAAGATAAAATAAAGAATTCAATTACAGGACCAGATTATAATAAAAGGGAATCTATAACTTTTACCAATAAATCTTATACAGTTCAAGAAGATGGATATATTCAAGTATACTTTAAATATTTATCTGGTGTTAATGCAGGGAGTGGAGTGCAGGATTTTTTGAGGATAAATAATGTGATTGTTTTTGCTAATAATGCGTCTGTGAATTGGCAGAATCCATGGTCGCCAATATTTCTTGTCAAAAAAGGAGATTTAATATCATATTCTGCAACAGCACAAGAGATAACTGGATTTTACTTTCCTATTAGATAAAAAATAAAAAAGAACTTTTTTCAAAAATGAAAGATGTTCTTTTTTATAATATTCGAGGGAGATTTTAATCGCCCTCAAAATAATTTTATATACTTATTTCTTATCCTTAATAATTTCCTTCATAGCACCTAAACTAGAAAGTGCTTTAGTTGCATCAAATGGAATAAACACTTTATTTGCTTCTCCATCTGCGATTTTTTCTAAAGATTCTAAAGACTTAAGCTGTACAATTTTTTCATTTGGCTCTGCTTTTTTCATAGCAGCATAAATTAATTCAACTTCTTTTGCCTTAGCTTCAGCAACTTGTTTTATAGCTTCAGCTTCACCACTTGCACGTCTAATTTTAGACTCTTTATCAGCCTCTGCTTGTAATATAGCAGCTTCTTTTTGACCTTCAGCAATTGTTATTGCTGATTGTCTTTCACCTTCTGCTTGAAGAATTAAAGCTCGTTTATTTCTTTCAGCGTTCATTTGTTTTTCCATTGCATCACGAATATCAGCAGGTGGGGTAATATCTTTAATTTCAACCCTATCAATTTTACATCCCCATTGATCTGTTGCTTCATCTAGGATAACTCTTAATTGGTCATTAATTGCATCCCTTGAACTAAAGGTTGAATCTAAGTCCATTTTACCTACAATATCACGAATTGTAGTAATTGCTAAGTACTCAATACCTTTTTTCAAACTTTGAATTTCATATACCGCTTTTGCAGGATCTGTAATTTTATAAAATACAACTGTATCAATTGTAATTGTAACATTATCTTTTGTAATAACTCCTTGAGGTGGAATATCCATTGTTTGTTGTTTAAGACTTACAACACTTCTTACATGGTCGATAAATGGAACAATAATTGTAAGACCAGCTTCTGCAATTTTGTGATATTTACCAAGTCTTTCAATAATGTATACCTCAGCTTGTTTAACGATTTTAATTGATTTAAATGCTATTATTAATATAATAACAAGTAATATAATTAAAAATGCCATATGTTTTTCCTCCTAATTCTATAAATGAAAGATAATT
>CAQOYX010000040.1 GCA_948852375.1 uncultured Clostridia bacterium | reverse complement strand
ATTAAAAAATTATTTGAAAATGTTAATTAATATTTATACTATATTTGGGTAAAATACTTTTAATGGAGGATAACTATATGTTTAAACCTGAAACTATTTATTTTGAAAGAGATATTATTAATTATAAATTAGGAAAAGAACTAATGGAAAAGTACAAAGAAATTCCTAAAATAGAAATCGAAAATCATAATAATATTGAAGAAATGAGAACAAAATCAAATAAGGAATTTCCATACATGAAAAGAAATTTAATTATTGGTACAAGAAAAACACATAAATTTATACCAAACCATAAAACATCTGATTTTTTAGTGCCTTATACATCTTCAGGCTGTACAGCCTCATGTATGTATTGCTACTTGGTATGTAATTATAATAAATGTGCATATTTACGTTTGTTTGTAAACAGAGAAGAAATGCTAGAAAAAATAATAAAAACAGCTAATAAATCTGATAAAAAAATGGTATTTGAAATCGGAAGTAATAGTGATTTAATTTTAGAAAACTCTATTACTGGAAATCTAAAATGGACTATCGAGAATTTTACAAATGTTAATAATGGATTTTTAACATTACCTACAAAATTTGATATGGTAGATGATATTTTACCACTTAACCATAAAGGTAAGATTACAATACGAATAAGTGTTAATCCTAGTGAAATTATTAATAAAGTGGAATTTGGCACATCAAATTTATCTAACAGAATTCAAGCAATAAACAAATTAAAAGATGCAGGTTATAATGTAGGTATTTTAATTGCACCAGTTATATTTATTGATAATTGGAAAAGTCTATACTTAGACTTAATTAAAAAATTAAATTTAGAATTGTCTAAAAAAGTAAAAGATGATGTGTTTTTTGAAGTAATATTTATGACATACAGCTATGTACACACTAAAATAAATGAAGAAGCATTTCCAAATGCTATAAAATTATATGATAAAGATAAAATGACAGGAAGAGGCAGAGGAAAGTATTGGTATAAAAATGATATTAGAGAAGAAGGAAAAAATTTTTTTATTGATAATATTCATAAATTTTTTCCTAATAATACAATTGAATATATTGTGTAATAGTGTTATTTTATGGGTTAAATACTTTTTGTAAATTTACCTATTACAGTTACATACACTGTCACAAACACTATAATTGTTTACACTATTAAATTCTTTTAAACAACATCCATTATTTTTATCTATATTACAATCATTTATATAAAATCTTTTGTTAGCTAATTTATCTTGTACTCCACGTAATGCTTCACCAAATCTTTGGAAGTGGACTATTTCTCTTTGTCTTAAGAAACGTAGTGGTTCTATTACATCTGGATCATCTTTACATAGGTCGATTAATTTTTCATAAGTTGCTCTTGCTTTTTGTTCTGCTGCTAAGTCTTCTTGTAAATTTGCTATTGGGTCACCTTTTGCTGCAATATATGATGCTATAATGATAAGGAATCCTTTTTATTTATTATTTATATTTGAAAATACCAGTTTTAAATTTATGTTTCGATTACTGTCCAATTCGATTTTATCTATTAATTTATTTAATACTTGCTTTGTTATCTTTTCTGTGTTCAAAAACTCCTCAAATAGCTTTTTGATTTGATTATAGTTTATTGTATGTTTTGACTTTTCTATTTCAATTTGCCCCTCTATTTCATAAATTTGCTTTTTGTAATTTTGAATTTCATTTTCTTTTTTTTCTTTTATAGATACAAACATTTCATCATCTATTTTTGATTCTAATTTATCATTATATGCAATTTTTATATGTTCATATAGCTTTTCAGTCTTTTTCTTTAATAAATTTTTTCTATTTTCTAACCTTATACATTCTGAATTTATGTTTTTCTCTATACTTGCCATTACACTTTTTATATCGTTATCATTTATATAAATGCTTTTACACTCATTTTCTATAATAGGTATAATTATATTATATAGTTTTTTACTACTTATTGATTTCGTATTATTACACTTTTTATTACTTCCTTTGTTTGCTTCTGAACATATATAAGAATTGATTTCACATATACCATTTTTTGCAGTTTTTTCCTTGTGTTTTAATGTTGATATATTTCCACATTCTTTACAAAATACTAATCCTTTTAAGATATCATCATACTTCCTATTTCGATTGTTTTTGAACTTATCTTTCAAAGTTTGGCATTTATTAAATGTTTCTATATCAATAATTGGCATATGTGTATTTTCTATAATTACTTGCTTGTCTATTGGATTTAATATTCTTTCTTTTCTCCTAAAATTAGGTTTTACTGTTTTTGCTCCTACCATTGTTCCTATATATACTGGATTACCAATTATTCTAGTAATAGTAACTTCGGTCCAACCTTTGTTATTCGATTTTACACCTTTTACTTTTAGATATTCTCTTGGTGGCATAATTTTTCTATCATTTAAACTTTTTACAATTTCGGTTCTAGTATAACCTTTTGAGTATTTATTAAAAATTTCTTCTATTACCCACGAAACCTCTTTATCTATAACTAATTTATTCTTATTATCTTGGCTTTTTTTATATCCATAGGGAGCTGTATTTCCTTGAAACAATCCTTGTTTTGCTTTTGCAATTTTTACTGCTTTTATTTTTCTTGATGTTTCTTTGGGATACAATTCACTTATTACTGCTTTAAATGATACTAAATCATCATCTTCATTGTAATAGGTATCTATATTATCTTGTGTTGCTGTTATAAATCTAACTTTTTTTAATGGGAAATATTCTTGATAGTATCTTAAAACCATATTTGTATTACGTCCTAGTCTTGATAAATCTTTTACAACTACCATATTCACAATGCCATGTTCTATATCTTGTATCATTCTTATAAAATGTGGTCTATTAAAATTTGTTCCTGTATAACCATCATCAGGATAATGATCAATTATTTCAAAGGTATTTTGTGGTTCTCTTAATTGTAAATCCTCTATGTACTGTGTTAATATTTTTTGTTGGTTTTTTATACTTTCGCTTTCTTTTTTTCCATCATTATCATCTTTTGAAAGTCGTTCATATAATGCAACATAGAAATGTTTGCTATTTATGTTGTCTACTTTGTTCAATCTTGCCTCCTTCTCTTAAAGTTATACAACCATTCATCTGTTGGAATTATAACTAAAGTTATATTAATTGTAAATGGTTATACTAATTTTTAGAAGTAATTTGATTTGCACAGTATTCCTCAAATATTTGTAATATGATATTTTTTAAATCTTGATTTGCATATTCAATTTTAATGTTATATTTTACTTTTTCCATATACATACACCTCTTTAAATAAGTATTTTTTTGAGATAAGTTTATGCATAAAACCTAAGCAAATATTATATTTACATGCATTAAAAAGCAGAAGTCAGTTTTTCTGGCTTCTGCTAAAAATAATATTTGATAATAGAAATATATTATATAAAAAATGGTATGTATACTGCAGTATTTTGCACGGTTTTTGCAAAACATTATTGTTATACATTAAGCAAATTTTATTGTGTTATTATTAATTATCTCTATATCTTCTTTTATTTCATTAAAAGTATTAATATTATCTTTAAAAATTTCTGATATTGAACCTATTGTGCTAAATGGTTGTTCTTTTAATCTATCTAAACTAATAATTCCATTTACAATAAGATATTGTTTTAATACTTTTACAAATTCAATTTGTTTGCTATTTAATTTATTGTCATTTATATATTTTGAAAATATTTGATTGGTTGTTTCTTTATCTAATCCTACTAATTTTCTAACAACTTGTACTACATTTGAATTTCCAAAATTATTTACAAAATCTTTATTATTTCCTAACTCTTCAAACATAATTCTTTCTAAATCTTGTTTTTCTAATTCGGTTAGTTTTTCATTATGTTTAATTTTGTAGATTACCATATTATCCATATTTCCATCTAAAAACTTCTTGACTTTTCTTTTATAATCTTCAAAATTATTTCCCTTTAAATCAATTTTTACTTCATCTATTTTTAAAGTATCTTCTATATCTATATTCCATATTTTTCTAGGTGGATTTTCAATAAACTTAATTAAATCTCTTATTTCTTTCCTTACATTTTCTACATCAAAAAATGTTGCTCTATTCCAATATTCTTCATTTGATACTGTTTTTATTAAATTTGCTTTTTCTTTTATCTTATCTATTGTTCCTAAATCTTTTAAATTTTCCATTAAACTTATTATGCTATTTACTTGAATATGATAATTTAATTTTTTCATCTTTCTAATCTGCAATGAATAAAGTAAATTATCAAATCTTTTTGCTGACTCATCAAGATCTGTTACTACAAATATTGGTGTTAGGTGTTCTTTTATAATATTTTTATCAATAATTGTTATACATTTCCATTTATCTATATTTGAAAAATCTTCTATGTACTTTTTCTTTGATTTTACAATAAAGCTTTCTTCATTCAGATTATTAATTGCTGTTATAAATTCTTGTACTAATTCTTCTCTATATGTTACAAACTCTTGATTTTCTTGATAATCTAAGTTTTGCAATTCTATAATCAAGTCCAATTTTTCATTAAATATTTTTTCTGTTAATCCTTCTTGCGTTCCTGTTTCTATTCCTTTTGCATTTTCTTCAAAATATTCAAAGTTTGCACAACAATCAAATATGTAAAATTTATCTTTATGAATCCCTTCTCCAAATAAATTATTACATAACCTTGTACCTCTACCAATCATTTGCCAAAACTTAATTTTTGACTTTACAGGTTTAAAGAAAACTAGATTTAAAATTTCTGGTACATCTATTCCTGTATCTAGCATATCTACTGAAATTGATATTTGTGGTAGTTTTTTAGGATTTTCAAATGTTTCAATTAGTGTATCTGCATAGTTTACTTTATTATCAATAACTCTTGCAAATTCTCCTTTATATTGTGGATATAAAGAATTAAATACTTTTTCAATTTCTTCTGCGTGATTATGATTTTTTGCAAAAATAATCGTTTTTCCGTATTTTATCTCCACCCTCAACTTTTAATCCTTTTTCCATTAAGGTTTCTAATATTTTCTTTATAGTGTCTTTATTGAATAGCCAGGAATTAATTGCAGAAGAACCTATTTCTTCTGGTACAGTCTCATCTTCTTCAAATAAGTTTTCATATTCTTCTTTTTCTTCCTCTTTTAGTTCACTATATTTGATTCCTCTTTCAATAAACTTCGTTGTTGCCTTTATATTGTGGTAGTCTACTAAGTATCCATCTTTAATTGCTTCTTCATATTCATATGCAAATGTAGGTACATTATTTTCTAGTTCAAAAAAATTATATGTATTTTTATCTACATCATTTCTTGGTGTAGCTGTTAATCCTACTAATAATCCATCAAAATATTCAAATATTGTCTGATATTTTTTGTATATACTTCTGTGTGCTTCATCAATAATTATCAAGTCAAAATGTCCTGGTGTAAATAGTTTTTTACCATCTTTGCATTTTATACTATCTATACTATTCATCATTGTTTGATAAGTACAAAATACGACTCTTGAATCTTCTGGATTATCTTTTGTATCTAGTAAATTACAACAAGACATATCTGGTAGTAACTTAACAAAATTCTTTTTTGCTTGTTTTACTAATTCCGTTCTATCTGCTAAAAATAATATATTTTGTACCCAACCTTTTCCTGTTAATACTTTGGCAATAGAAATTGCTGTCCTTGTTTTTCCTGTTCCTGTTGCCATAACTAATAAAGCTTTTCTGTGTTTATTATCGTAAGATTCACATACTCTTTTAATTCCTTCTAATTGATATGGTCTATCAGTTATATTGGTATCTATAAATATATGCTCTAAACTTTGTTTTGATTTTCTTCTATTTACTAATCTTTGTAATTCATCTTGTGTATAGAATCCTGAAACTCTTCTTTCTGGATAATCTAAATTATCCCACATATAAATTTCAATACCATTTGTATAATAAATAACAGGTCTTTGTCCGTATTTTTGTTCTAAACAATCTGCATAAAGACTAGCTTGTTGTTTTCCAACGCGAGCATTTTTACTAGTTCTTTTTGCTTCAACTACTGCTAAAGGCAATCCATTCTTTCCAAATAATACATAATCTACATATCCTATACCTTGAGCATTTTTCATTCCGTAAACCTCTAATTCTTTTGTCATATTCTCTGAAAAATCCCAACCTGCAATTTGTAGTTCTAAATCTATAAACTTTTTTCTTGTTTCATATTCTGATAAATCTTTTATAACAAATTCTTTACTTTCTGACTTTTCTTCTCTTGCTTTTGTTAGTTGTTTTCTTAATTCTTCATTTTCTCTTAATGTTTCTTCTAATTTCTTTGTCTGTTCTTCTAATTCTTTTTCTAACTTTTCTCTATCTGTTTGTTTTAGATTTTCATTTTCTCCTTGCTCTAATACACTAACATCAAATTCTACCTCTTCATAGTTCTTGTCATAAGTAAAGTAAATCCATTTCATAAAATCAAATAAACATTTTAATACTACAATTGCTTCATCTCTTGTAACTTTACAATGGCTATGCACAACAAAATTACCTTTTTTTACTATAAATCCTATTTCTTTTCTTACACCTTCATTTACTATATTTTTAAAAGTTATTGTATGTATTAATGCAGATAAATTACTTTGATAAGGCATTATAAATAATTTATCATTTGCATATAACCACTTAACAGCCAATTCTAACGCTTTTTTACTAAGCATTACACAACTTACTGTATTTATTTTTAATTCATTTTCTGCTTCTATACAAGCCTTTGAAAAACTTTTAAATGACTTGTTTTTATTTAAAAATTCAAAATTTGACATATTTTTCCCCTAATTAAAATATTTATTCATTAATGTATCCATTAATTCTTGTGTTTCTTCTAAATTTGTTTGATATTTTTGTTTTTGATTTTCAGCTACTTCTGCAATTTTAACAAATTTATTTTGCATTTCTAATGATGGAAATATAAACTCTATTTCTTCCATTTTTCCTTTGCTTAGCATACCTTTCATACTTTTATTTACAAAAGATTGTATATACTCTTTATTGTTAATTATTTGATAATACATAAATAAATAGTTTAAACCATCTTTTGGAATTATTGCATTTATTTGTTGATTAAAACAAACTTCTCTATTATTTATTCCTGCATTTCCAATACAAGAAATACTACCTGCAATACAAGTAACTAAAATAGAATTTATTGGTGCAACTCTACCTTTTTCTTTTCCTTTTTCTGATAAATATTCCACTGCTTTTGTTAAATAAGTATTATCATTATTAATATTATCTGACTTTATCCATTCAATATAATCTCCATAATATTCTTTGATTTTTCTTGATGGTGTATTTCCTGTTTTTACTACACTAATATCTTTCAATTTTCTTTTTACAAATTTAGGAAATGTTATAGTTCCAAACATTTCTATAAACTTACTTTTTATGAATTCATCTAATAAATTAATTTGCTCTTGGTTCAAATCTATTAATTCTTGAACTTTATCTAATTGATTAGCAATTTTTCTTTGTTTTTCAACTTTATATAATTTTATTTCTAAATTTTTAAGAATACCTAAATTAATATTATTTTGTGCAACTCCTCTACTTAATTTTAGAACATTAGATTTCATATTTTTTAAATAATAATATAAATAATCAACATCTACTTCTTCTGATATTATTTCTATTCCTGCTATTGCTTGGTTTGTTGTTGCATTTATTTTAAGTATTGTAACTTCTCCAATAGTTGCAAAAATAGAAAAAAGTATTGTTCCTTTTTTAAATAGCTTTGCACTAGAATTTTCTAGTCCTATACTTGTAATCTTTTCTTCAGTTTTATCTAAATATTTTCCTGTAAAATCTTTAATTTTACACCAAGAAATCGTTGCATTTGACCAATATTCTTTTTTAGCTCTTGATGGTGTTCCTCCTGCTTTTATATCACAAATTTCACTTAATTTAACTGTTTTCATAACAATTCCTCCAACTCTTTTTGTATTTGTTGGATTTCTTTTATATTTTCGTTCATATCCTGCAATATTTCTTTTGGCTCTCTATATTCTTTCTCTTCCACAACTATCTCTTTATACTTATTAATTGATAAATCATATCCATTTTCTGCAAGTTCTTCTTTTGTTACAAAAAATGATTTTTCTGTTCTTTTTCTGTTTTGTTCTTCCTCTGATTCTCTATTTTTAAACCTTTCAATAATATCTGGTATATCATTTTCTTTTACTGGTTGTCTTTGGTCATCTAAACTAAATCCATCTGCAGTCATATCATAGAACCATACTTTATCTGTTCCACCTACTCCTGTTTTTGTATAAATCATTATAGCTGTTGATACTCCTGCATAAGGTTTAAATACTCCACTTGGCATTGAAATTATTGCTTCTAATTTATGATTTTCTATTATTTCTTTTCTTACCTGATTATGAGCATTTGAACTTCCAAATAATACTCCATCTGGAACGATTGAAGCTACTCTTCCACCTGTTTTTAATATTTTTAAGAATAATGCTAAAAACAATAATTCTGTTTTCTTTGTTTTTGTTATTTCTAATAAATCTTTTGAAGTTCTTTCGCTATCAATAGACCCTTTAAATGGTGGATTTGCTAATACTAATGTATATTTGCTTTTATCTTCATTGTCTTCTGATAAAGAATCTTTATAATCAATGTTAGGATTTTCTATTCCGTGTTGCATTAAGTTCATTGCACTAATTCTAAGCATTGTCCTATCCATATCAAAACCATAAAACATTGTATTATTAAAATGTTCTAATTTATCTTGATAATTAAATAAGTCTGGTTCATTTTTTCTCAAATATTCTCCTGCTTCCACTAAAAAGCCTGCACTTCCACAAGCAGGATCTACTATAACATCTTTTGATGTAGGCTTCATTAATTCAACCATCATTCTTATAATATGTCTGGGTGTTCTAAACTGGCCATTTGTTCCTGATGTTGATAGTTTTGAAAGCAAATATTCATACAAATCTCCCTTTGTATCTCTATCTTTCATATCTATTTTATCTATTGCTGTTACTACTTTTTGTAATACTACTGGTGTTGGAACTAAAAATATTGCTTCTTCCATATATTTTGCATAACTTGATTCTCTTTCATTTCCGAATAGTTTTTATAAAAGGAAATACTTCTTCTTGAACTGTTTTAAACATTCTTGAAGCTTCAAAATCTTTGAATACACTCCATCTACAATTTTGATGTTCTTTATCAAATATTCTTTTTGATTCTATTCCTAAAAGTACATCATCATTTTCATTTTTTAGTTCTGTTTCATCTAAGCCTTTTATAAATAATAAATATGTAATTTGTTCTATTACTGTTAGTGGATTTGCAACTCCTCCTGAATGAAAAGTTAGCCATATTTTATCTATTATATTTCTTATATTATTATCCATTTTCTCCCCCATTACAATTATTCGACTTTATTTTATCATAATTTTAATTTTTCCTCAATATAATTACCATTTTTAAGGCAAAAAATATAGTTAAGAATTTATACTCTCAACTATTTGCATTTATTTTATATATGGCAGGATAAGGAAAGCAGAGGATTTCCTGTCAACATATAGAAAGACAAGCTTTCTAATCCTCTGTTAATACAAAAATATTGCAGAGAATATGCAGAGTGCATACATTTCAGTGTATTTAATTTTGTCAAGTTCTCTATTTACATGTATTACAAGGATTTTTTCGTTTAAAAAATCAAATTATTTTTAGCTCTTTATAATATATTATCAATTCTTACTAATATATTTTTATCTATTAACATTAGAGCAAATTTATCATTTTCATCATCTAAATCAATTAAATCTATTTCTTTTTCAATTTCAAACATTAATATACTGGCTACTTTATAAAATTTTTCTTGTTTTACTCCTCTAATTGCAGTATCTATATCTGATTTTTTATTAAAATTACCTTTTGCAATAGAAGCAAAAATATATATTTCTGTTGCTCCATTTTGTTTTAATATTTTTAATGCCTTTTTAATATCTTTTTGACATCCTACTGGTAGCTCTTTTAATTTTTTCATTTTGTTACTCATATTTCATATTAATTATTTTTATTCGTTTGAAATTTATTTATATTTTCCGCTTCTAACAGTAATATATCGAAATCAGACAAAAATTTTTTATCTTGAATTACTTTATACTTTTCGTATTCTTTTTCTGCTTTCTCATCTGCTTCTTTTTTAGATATTTTACCTTTACCTTCTAAAATATCATAATGTCTTATAGATAACACTGTATCAACTTCTTTTTTCCAATCTTTCATATACATTGGAATATTTCTTTCAGCATTATCTTCAGCTATATCAAGAAAAATATTTACGATATTATTCAGGTTTTTTAATTCTATTTCAGATAAATAATTTTTTGCTATTGTTACATCTGATTTTAATATTTTTCCTTTGGGTGCTTCTTTCCAAGTAGTTAGTCCCATATTTTCTTTTTTGCCGTCAACTCTATTATAGATTATCTCTGCTGCTGTATTCTTTGTTATAGCAAAATGAAACTTATTTTGAATAGTAGCATAAAATTCTCTTGCTAAATTACTTGTTTTATCATAATCTAAACTACATTCTGCAAAAATATCTGTAATTTTTTGATAAAACATTCTCTCACTTGTTCTTATTAGTTTTATCTTTTCTAATAATCTTTTAAAATACTCTTGATCTGATTTTCTACCTTTTAAAAATCGTTCTTCATTTAAGCTAAAACCTTGTATCATATATTCTTTGATTATTTTATTTGCCCATTGCCTAAATTTTACTGCTTTCTTTGAATTTACTCTATATCCAATAGATATAATCATATCTAAGTTATAATACTTTACTTGATAAGTTTGACCATTTTTACCCATAGTCGCAATTTTTGCGACTGTGCTATTTTCTTCTAATTCTTCTTGTTCATATATATTTTTTATATGTTTATATATTACTTTATCTGTAATTTCAAATAATTCTGCAATAGCTTGAGCGTTAAGCCAAACATCTTCGTTTTGTAATATTACTTCTATATTAGCATTTCCTTCATCATCAGTATAAAATATAATATTGTTTTCATTTCCAATTAAATTATTATCCATATTAGATCAACCTCATTTCTTAGTTTATTGCATTTTATCAAACATTCGTTCTTTTGTCAATTAAATTTATACTTTTTTATTCAAACTATTTACAATTCTTAATATTTGATTTTTAGTTACATCAAAAATATCGTGAAAATTTCCGTTGTTCAAAGTGCATTTTTTATGAACATTTCCATAATACAAAACAATTTAATATATAAATTTTTCTTTGTCATTCAAATTATTGTCTGATAATACACTTATTGGCATAAATAACCCTTTAAATACTACTTTTTTATCAATATCTTTTATATCTACTAATGGATATAATTTTCTTTCTTCTCTATTATTTCTAGGAATAATATGGATATACTTTTTATATTACAATGTATTTATTATACTTGAAATTCTTTTAGTTGACCTATGTAATAAATGCTCTAAATATTTATTTCTTATACTACAATAACCTTTATTATTGCTAAAAAATAATATTAATGAATAAATAATTTTCTCTTTATCTCTTAAATTTTTATCTGTTAAAATTTGATATGGTATCCATAAACCAGCTATTTTAAATTTGTTTTCCATTACCTATTTCTCCTTTGTTAAAAGTTAAAAATAGGTTTTATGCATTTTATCTCAAAAATCAATTTCAGTGAATGGTTGTCTACTCTAAGTTTTCATCATTCTCCTTATCATTACAGCATCATATGATGCTGTAAAAGGAACTCCAGCTGCTGATTGAGGATATATATCTACTCCGTGTGGTGTTTGTTTGTTATCTATCCAAATAAGATAGCAGTTAAATCTTTGATTTTTATAGATAACTTAGTTACTTTATAAGCAACTCACTACATATAAAAATATATAAAATTAATTGGTACAAAAAGAAAAGAAATAATATATAAAGAAACAAAAGAATAATTGAAGTAAAGCAATCACTAAAAAATATATGACCCAAAAAATTGATGGAAATTCTATTTAAGGAATTGTTAAAAAGAATCAAGTTAGTCCTAATATTATAATGAAAAACAATAAAAATAAGAAAAGATTTAGAAAATGAATATGAAATTTTAAAAAAAAGAAATAAGCTAATTATTTCTTCTTAACTTATTCCTTTTTTGGAAAATACAAAATAGTAATTCCATCAATTTAAAAATTATTTCACTTTTCTTTTCCCAATGGTTTCCGTATAGGAAATAGAAATGTCTTCTTCATACAATCCAAGAAGCTCCTTAACTTTGTTATACACCTGAACTATAATAAAATTGTCGAGGTTCAAAAGATATTCTTCAATCTGCTGAGTTTCTAATACTGGCACATTAGTCTCCAGACTCAACATATGAGCGTCATCAATCTTCAATGTTATATAATGGAACCGATCATAATAGCCAAGTTCCTTGCCATTTCTTATGACAGTTCTCTCATAAAGATCTACCTTTGGCGCCTCTTCTTCATCTCTTTGACCTATATAGTACTTTCTTGTTTCTTCTGCTCCTTCCTCTATCCAAAGCTCTGCAAATTCGTCAAAATCGCCAAAACGAATATGGATTTTAACTTCTTTATTAAGTGCTGTAATGCATTTAAAAGAAAATAACAAACCCTCTTTTTTCAAATACATTACTTTTATAGGAGTTTTTACTCCTATAAGTTCAACAAAAGTTGCAAAATCGTTAAATTCCCAACCTTCTCCATGTGTCCATTTTGTAATAATTTGAAATTCAAATGTACCACAGATCACTTTACCTTCTGTTTTTGCTGAAACCATTGCTGATCCCGCAGTTTCTTTGTTCCGTGAAAAAAATTTTTTTCTCATAAGATACCCTCCATAGTATTTACTAATATAAGTAGTATTGTATAACTTGTACCTTTTATTGCTCCCAGTACCAAGGATAATATAATTATATTATATATCAATTTTAAATAATTGTCAACTTTATGTAAATTAATAAAATATTAATTTTTATGTTAAAGCTAAAGGTCTTTATTTTTTTGTTTCACAAATACAAGTTCTTTAGAATACAGTAAAATAGGAGGACTTTGTATGTGTGAAAAAATGAATTTTAATGTAATTGAAAAGAATAAAAATGAAAATATTGAAGATATTAAAAAATTTATAAATGATATAGTTAACAAATTAATTATAAATGAATTTACCCATTGCATTGATTAAATCTACTTATTTTTGTATAATATGTTGTACAAAATGAGTAGTTATACGATTGGAGGTATAACTATTGAGAGTTGCTATATATTGCAGACTTTCTCGTGAAGATGATGACAAAATTCACGAGAATGATGAAAGTGAAAGTATCCAAAATCAAAAATCTATGCTAATCAACTATGCTCTAGAACGAAGTTGGGATATTTATAATATTTACTGTGATGAGGATTATTCTGGAATCGATAATAGACGACCTGAATTTAATAAATTATTACAAGATGCTAAAAGTCATAAATTTGATATTGTACTTTGTAAAACTCAAAGTAGATTTACTCGTGATATGGAAATTGTCGAAAGATACTTACATAACAAATTTATTGAATGGAACATACGATTTGTAAGTCTTGTAGATCATGTTGACACTTTAGATAAAGGAAATAAAAAATCAAGACAAATAAATGGTTTAGTTAATGAGTGGTATCTAGAAGATTTATCAGAAAATATTAGAAAGACATTTGACAGTAAAAGAAAACAAGGATTACATATTGGCTCTTTTGTATGTTATGGCTATAAAAGGAGTCCAGAGAATAAAAATAAGCTTGTTGTTGATACGGAAGTAGCTAAAGTTATTAAATTAATATTTAACCTTTATGAACAAGGAAATGGTGTTACTAAAATTGCTCAAATATTAAACAACAAATGTATTTTAACACCTACTAAATATAAATTATCACAAGGAATTAATTTTAAAAATCAAGGCAAAAATATTGACTATTGGTGTGAATCTACAGTTAGCAAAATCTTGAAAAATGAGGTTTATATTGGTAATTTGGTACAAGGTTTTAATAAAAAAGTAAGCTATAAATCTAAAAAAATGGTAAATCAGCCTAAATCAGAATGGATTATTGTAGAAAATACTCACGAACCTATTATTACGAAAGAACAATTTTACAAAGTTCAAGAAATTTTTAAAAGTAAAACAAGAAGATGTAAAAATGGCGAAGTTCATATATTTGCTAATAAGCTAGTATGTTTAGATTGTGGAACAAAACTTT
>CAQOYX010000039.1 GCA_948852375.1 uncultured Clostridia bacterium | reverse complement strand
AAAATGAAGAAGATATGATGATTCACATTTGGAGTAATTATAAGAAAAAATAGGGGAATATAATGAATATCATCTAAATGGTGCTATATGTATACCAAATTATGAAATTAGTAGTAAAATTTTAAACATAATTGATAATAAAAACCAATTAATTATTTGTTATTGCCAAAGTCGGTGCAAGAAGTAGAAATGCGGTAAGTGTCCTAAAAAAATTAGGCTATAATAATGTATATGAGATAGAAGGAGGAATAGATAATATTTAAAAAATATAAAAAAATAAAAAAAACTATTGTAAAACTAAATATTATTGATATAATAACTATTGTTATATAAGTTAAATTAAAAGGAGATGTATAAACTATGGTAAAAAAAGTAGCAATACTTGCAAATGGTGGAGATGTTTCAGGATTTAATGCTGTAATACGTGCAATTGTTAAAACAGCAGAACAAAACAATGTAGAATGTTATGGTTTTATAGAAGGGTATAAAGGATTACTAAATAATGAATATGTACGATTAGACACATACAATTCTGCATCTCGGAATTCTTCATAAAGGTGGTTCTATTATAGGGTCATCAACTAATTCAAATGTATTTAACTATAAGGTAGAAGAGAATGGACAAGTTGTTTATAAAGATTTATCTGATAAATGTGTACAAAATGTTAAAGATGATGGCTTTGATTGCGTGTTTACATTAGGAGGAGATGGTACACAAAAATCTGCAAGAGATTTATCTTTAAAAGGAATAAATGTTATAGGAGTTCCAAAAACAATAGATAATGATGTTGCATGTACCGATATAACTTTTGGATATAATACAGCAGTATCAGTTGCAGCAGAAGCAATAGATAGGCTTCATACAACAGGAGAAACACACCATAGAATAATGGTATTAGAAGTTATGGGAAGATATGCAGGATGGATTGCACTAGAATCTGCTATAGCAGGTGGAGCAGATGTTGCGTTAATTCCAGAAATTCCATATGATATAAATAAAGCAGCCGAAAAAATACAAGAAAGAGTAAGAAAAGGAAAAAGATTTAGTGTTGTTGTAGTTGCAGAAGGTGTAGCACCAAAGAACGGAGAAATATCTGTTGAAGGTGTACGAAATAATGGTAAAGGTGTTGATAATACAAAACTTGGCGGAGCAGGTGTACGTGTTGCAAAAGAATTAGAACAATTAACAGGACTTGAAGCAAGAAACACAACACTTGGATATATGCAAAGGGGAGGAACACCAACAGCATTTGATAGGGTATTATCTACAAAATATGGTTCAAAAGCAATGAGTCTTGCATTAGAAGGAAAATTTGGAGTTTTAGCTGTATTAAAAGACGGAAAACTAGATTCAGTATCACTTGAAGATGTTGTTGGAGACAATAAAGAAATAGGAGCAGTGTCAGGTAATACAAAAGAAAGCAATATAAGAAGAGTAACAATGGATCACGATTTAGTAAAAACAGCAAGAAGCATTGGAATTTGTTTAGGAGATTAATAAATATTACATGTAGGGGTAGGTTTCCCTGTGTCCACCTAGGTATAGAAAAATTGATTATAATATTTGCATTATTATAAACATATAATAAAATATAAAAATAAAAGGAGAATGTAAAATGGAAGAAAACCAAAATAACCAAAATCAAGAACAAACAGTTAACACAGAAGAATTAAAGAAAGAAACAGTAGAGGCAGTTAATCAAGTAAAAGACACAATTAAAAATGTAGACATTAAAAATGATGCAAAAGAAGCAACAGGATTTGTTTCATCAATGTTTAAAGATCCAATTGGAACAATAAAAAACATTTCAGAAGATAGCACAAATAAAACATTAAAAATGGCAATCATATTTGTTGGAATATGGGTTATTGTAGAATTTTTATATCAAATACTTTCGATAATAGTTAGTAGCAAATATGGTTTTAAAATGTCATTTGAAAAACTATTAACAATTGTAAAATATACAATTGCTCCAATTGTTAATGTAGTAGCATTATCAGCAATAGTATACTTCATGAACAAAGAAAATAAAAAATCTATAATTACAACAATTACATCTATATCAATAGCAAAAATACCAGTAATATTAGCAAATGTTGTAACTTTAATAAATATAATAAGTGCTCAAGCATCAAAATTAACAAGTAAATTTTTGGGCTTTTGTTCAGTAATTAGCATAGTGCTTGTATATTTTTCAACAAAAGCATTATGTGGAGAAGAAGAAGATTCAAAATTTATTAAAAAATTTGCTATAATTTATGCTATCTATTATGTTGTATCATTAGTTATTTCTTATTTAGGAATATATATATAATATATGGATATGTTATATTAACTATAAATTGCAATGTTATAATTCACAGACAATACAGTATATATGAATAAGTACTATAATTTAAAAAAAGAGTACAAAAACACTTTTGTTTTTGTACTCTTTTTGATATAATGTAAAACATAATAAAAAAGTCATAATAAAGGGTGAAAGAAATGAAAGATTTTAAGCAAGAAATAGCCAAAAAAATAAGTGAAGTAACAAAAATAAATGAGAAAGAATTAGTAACATATATTGAGATACCGAAAGATACTAAAATGGGAGATTATGCATTTCCATGCTTTAGATTAGCAAAAGAACTAAAAAAAGCACCGAATGTTATTGCACAAGAATTAAAAGAAAAATTAGATATCACAGGAACTGATATAGAAGTAGCAGAAGTTGCAGGAGGATATCTTAATTTTACTATTTTAACATTAGAAATTATAAAAGTAACATTAGAGGAAATAAATAATCAAAAAGAAAACTATGGAAAATCAAATTTAGGAAATAACAAAACAATAATTGTAGAGTACTCTTCCCCCAATATTGCAAAACCATTTCATATAGGACATCTAAGAAATACATTAATTGGTAGAGCTTTATATAATATGTATAAATATTTAGGATACAACACAATTGGAATAAATCATCTAGGTGATTATGGAACACAATTTGGAAAAATGATAGAAGGCTATAAAAGATGGGGAAATGAATATAACATAGAAGAAAAACCAATAGAAGAGTTAACTAAAATATATGTAAGAATAAATGAACTTTGTAATAATGATGAAGAAGTTTTACAAATGTGTAGGGATAACTTTAAAAACTTGGAACAAGGAGATAAATACTGTGTTGAACTTTGGGAAAAGTTTAGAGAAGTGAGTCTAAAAGAATTTTACAGAATATACGATTTACTAGATATAAAATTTGACTCATTAAATGGAGAAGCATTTTATCAAGACAAAACAGACGAAGTAATAGATATATTAGAAAAAACAGGTAAATTGGTTGAATCTGAAGGAGCAAAAATAATAGATTTGGAAGAACAAAAAATGCCACCATGTATAATATGCAAATCAAATGGATCTACAATATATGCAACAAGAGACCTTGCTGCAATTTTATATAGAGCAAGAACATATAATTTTGATAAATGTTTATATGTAGTTGCATATGAACAGAATTTACATTTTAAGCAATTATTTGAAGTGTCAAAACTTTTAGGAATAAGTGAAAAATGCCAAGTTGGTTTAGAACATGTTTCTTATGGAATGGTACATTTAAAAGATGGAAAAATGTCTACAAGAGAGGGAAAGGTAATAAAAGTAGATGACTTACTAAAAGAAGCCATAACAAGAGTAAAACAAATTATAGAAGAAAAAAATCCAGATTTTACTGAAGAAGAAAAACAAGAAATAGCAAAAAAAGTAGGAATTGGAGCTATAATATTTAATGATTTATCTGGAAGTAGAATAAAAGATGAAATATTTGATTGGGGTACTATGTTAAATTTTAATGGTGAAACAGGTCCATACATACAATACACATATGTACGTACAAATAGTATATTAAAAAAAGTAAAACAGATACCAAATATAGAAGAAATAGACTTTGATGAGCTTTTAGGAAAAGAAGAAAAAAATATAATAAAACTAATATACTCATTCACAAACACGATAGAACAAGCAATACTAAAAAATGAACCATCAATATTAGCAAGATATTTAATAGACTTATCAAAAGCATTTAGTAGTTTTTATAATGAAAACAAAATAATTGTAGAAGAAACCAAAACACAAAATGCACGTATCTATTTGACATATGCAACAAATATAGTTCTAAAAAATGGTGCTAAAATCTTAGGAATAAATATGCCAGAAAAAATGTAAAAATAACATATTGTAAGAATTAGGAGATGAAGTAATTATGGGAAAACATTCTATGGACAGAATAAGTTATAAAGAACCGAAAAGAAAAGGAAAAATAACATTTGGAAAAGTAATGTTAATTATTTTTGTAATACTAATTATTTTATTAGGAGTAGGAGCAGGAGTTGGAGTTTGGTATGTAAAGGATAAATTATCAAAAGTAAACTATGTAGAAATAGCTTCAAGTGAAATAAAAGTAACGCAAGGTGTAGAAGAAAAAATGGAAGGATATAGAACAATTGCTATATTTGGTGTAGATAGTAGAAATAATGAATTAGAAAAAGGAACTAGAAGTGATTGTATAATACTTGCAACAATTAATGAAAAAACTAAAGAAGTAAGTTTAACATCAGTATATAGAGATACTTATTTAGAAATAACAGGACGACAATTAGATAAAGTAACACACGCATATTCATATGGTGGACCAGCATTAGCAATTAGTACATTAAACATAAACATGGACTTAAACATAAAAGAATTTGTAACAGTAAATTTTTCATCAGTTGTTGATATAGTAAATGCAGTGGGAGGAGTTAGTATGAATATAACAAGTGAAGAATTGAAATACATAAATGAATATATAGATGAAGTAAATAATGTTACTAAAAATAATGCAAGTCATATTACAAAAGCTGGAACTCAAAACTTAAATGGAGTTCAAGCACTAGCATATGGAAGAATTCGTTACACAGCAGGAGGAGATTACAAACGTACTGAAAGGATGAGAGATATATTAATGGCAGTAGTAAATAAAGCTAAAAAAATGAGTGTAACAAAATTAAATTCACTAGCAGATACCTTACTTCCAAAGGTGTATACAAATATAAATTCAGGAGAAATAATATCACTTATTCCACAGCTTGTAAGTTATAAAATAACAGATTCTACTGGTTGGCCATATAAAACAGAAGGAAAAACTATTAACGGAGTATGGTATGGTCCACCAATCACATTAGAATCAAATGTAAAAGAATTACATGAAAAAGTATATGGACAAGCAGGATTTGAACCAAGTAGTAAAGTAAAAGAAATAAGTGAAAAAATTGTAAAAAAGACAGGATATAGCAAATAGGCATATTTTTAAGTAAATACTAATAAAACTTGGGATTAATGTAAAAAATAGGAAAAAATCTTTATAATAAGCGATTATGTTAAGAAATGGCTTGCAAACGAAAAAATATTTTACTTTTTTTTCAAATTTTTGTTGCAATATTATTTGCTTGTGATATAATAATGACATAAATTTAAAAAATTAAAAGCTATGTCGCATATCATTTTAATATAAAAGGATATAGGTTAAGCCTTATACAGAGTAAAAAAACTACTATATCAATTTATTATTAGGGGGTGAAAAATAGTAATCGAAGATGATATACGATAGAGAAACTTTTAATAAAAAATAAATCAAAATATAAGGAAGGTATCAAATATAAAAAATAATATTAATAAAAAAATAGGAGCAACACTATTAACAGCAGCAGTTATGGCTGGAGCAGCAATTATACCAATGTCAAACGCAGCTGTAGAAGAAGCAGTAGAAAAAACACCATCAATAAGCTACATGACACATGTACAAGATAAAGATTGGATGAATTGGGAAAAAGACGGAAATAGAGCAGGAACAACAGGTGAATCATTAAGAATGGAAGCAATAAAAATATCAATGGAAAACTGCGAAGGTGTAACATTACATGTAAAAGCACATATACAAGATCATGGAGATAGAGAATATACAATAACACCAGCAGACGTAGATACAATAATAGGAACACAATGGGAAGCAAGAAGAATTGAAGCTATTACAATAACTTCTGAAGGATTACATGAAAAAGGATATAAATTACAATATCAAGCACATGTTCAAGATATAGGTGATCAAGGCTGGAAAGAAGAAGGAGAAGAAGCTGGTACACGTTATGAACAAAAAAGACTTGAATCTATTCAATTAAGAATAGTTAGAGATCTTGATACAATAAAAGCAAATGAGATTGCTAAATTAGAAATATATGATGCAACATTAGAAGAAGTATTTGGAAAAGATGATGAAGCATACAAGGCAATTTCTAGAGAAATATCAACAGCAATAACAAATATTAACTCAGCAAAAACAGAAGAAACTGTTAAGGCAATATTTGATAATGTATTAGCTACAATAAAAGAACTAGATCCAACAATAGAAACAACAGTACAACAAGTTGCTGAAGAAAAAGCAAAAGCAATAGTTGAAGCAAATAAAGTTATTGCAGATTATGAAACAATAGTACCAAACGTAGAAGGAATAAGTGAAAACGATAAAAATATTATAAATACAAAAATTGCAGCAGCTAAAGTTAATATGGAAAATGCAAAGACACCTACAGCTGTAAAAGAAATTATAAATACTTTAACAAATGTAATTGAAACAAATTATGGATTAGAATTAGCTAAAACAAAAGCTATTAATGAATTAAAACCATATTTAGAAGAAGCAACAGAAGGTGTTAAGACATATATAAATAAAGAGATTAAAGAAATTAATAAGAAAACATTTGAAGATGATGTTATAGCAGAAAAAAGTACAGCACTAGATAATGTTAGAGCAGTAATTACAGCACAAGATGTTGCAAAACAAATATGCAATGTATATAGAGTTGAAACAACAAATGAAACAACATTAAGAGCCTCAGAAAAAACTGCAATAATGAGTGAAATAGCTAGAAAAGAAACTAAGGCAATGGAAGCAGAAAATAAGACAGATGTTGAAAATGCTATAGAAGAACTTGAAACTTGGTTAGAAAAAGATATACGTTATGCAGATATATTAGAAAGAGCAGAAGAAGCTAAAAAAGACATTGAAACAAGTAGTGCTTTAAAACAAACTATTAATGCAAATATTACAGCGATAGAAGCATATATAGATACTTTGAATGCAGAAGCTAAAGCAATTGCACAAGAATACAGCAAAGAATACATAGAAGAAATAAAAAATGCAAAAACTGAAACAGAAGCTAACAAAATAAAAACTACAGCTCTTAGTGAAATACCAGCAAAAGTTGCAGCAACAATGGATTATAAAGAAGAATATGATAGAGTAATGAAAAGGTTAAATAATTATGCAAAAGTTGTACCAACATTAGGACTATCAAATTTAGAAGAAGTAAATACTTATATAAATGAAACAAAAGCTAACATTTCAAATGCTGTAACAGGTGATGAAGTTAGAAAATATGAAGCTGATTTTGATAAATTAATGGTTTCTCTTAAACTTGATGAAATTATGGCTGAATATGATTTAGAACAAGCAAGAACAAATGCAATTAAAAAATTAGAAAAATATTTAACTTCTGATATTAAAGCAGTTGTAAAATTAGCAAAAGATGCAATAGAGGCTATTGAAGATGAAGAGACAGAATTTGTAACAGTAGATGAAGTAAAAGAAATATTAGAAGATACAATTAGCCAAATAAATACAGAAAGATTTAATGCAGCTAAAACAGAAGCTTATAATAAAATGCAAGAATATGCTGACAAAGAAGGTGCAAGTAATGAAGTTAAAGAAGCTGTAAGAGTTGCACAACAAAGAATATTAGCTATTACAGAAGGTCAAGATATTGAAGTAAGTATTAATAATGTTAATAAAGAATTACAAAAAGGAATAAATGCAGTAAAAGAAATTGATAGTAGTTTAGTAACTAGTGCTAAAAAAGAATTTGAAAAACAAAAAACAGCATTATTAGAAAAAATTAATGGATATAAGAAAGTTGCAGAAGTAGGATCAACAGAAGCAAGAACAATACAAGAATATATTAACATGGTAAATGATATGACATTTGAAAATTCTAGTATACAAGAACTAAATGATAAAGAAGCAGCATTTAATTTAGCTATTGCAAACTTTAAATCTGCAACAAAAGGAAATGCTATTGCTACATTAAAAGAATATAAATCAGCAAATGGCGAAAATGAATATGCAGAAGAGAAGAAAGCAATAGATAGAATATTAGATAATGCAATATCTGAAATAGAAAATTTAAAAGTAACAGTTACAGAAGATGAGATAACAGCAGCAGGAGGAGAAGAAAGTGTTGCAATTGCAAATAAAGAAAGAAAAGAAGTTGAAGCAATATTAGCAAAAATTTATAAAGTAGTTGAAGATACAGCTGAAGGAATATTAGAAAAATACAATACATTACATGAAGCTAAAGATAGTGCAATAAGTGCTTTAAAAGATAAATTAACAGATCTTCCATATGGCGAATACACAATTAAAGTTAATAATGCTATTACAAAAATAGAAAACGAAATAATAAAATTACAAGATAATGGTGAATACGAAGAAACTACAACAGCTACAGATAGAATTGATAACATTGTAAGTGCAATACCATTGTTAGTAAAATTTGTTGATGTTGATGGTAATGTATTAGGACAACAATGTGTAGTTAAAGATAGCAACGCTATAAAACCTGCAGATCCTATAAAAACTGGATATATATTTGAAGAGTGGTATTCAGATGAATCATTAACAAGTGTATTTAATTTTGAAAGTACTACAATAACAGCAGATACACTAGTATATGCTAAGTTTACAGAAACATATACAGTAACATTTGATACAAATGGAGCAACTGGAGAAGTAAAAACTATAGCACCTATAACTGTAAAGAGTGGAGAAAAAATAACAAAACCAACAGAAAAATTAGAAAAAGAAGGATTTACATTTGATGGTTGGAGAGTAAAGGGAACTTCAGATTATTTTAATTTTACAAATACATCTATAACAGATAACTTAACATTAGTAGCTGTATGGGCTAAAAATGCAGATTAATATTTAAAATAAAATTGAAAGTGTTGAGGAGGGAAACTTTAAAAGTTTTCCTCTTTATGCTATTGTTAAGAAATCTTATATTCAAATATAGGATATAATTATAAAACATAAATAACGAGGAGGAAAATTTATGGAAATAAAAATAGCTCATTCAAAAAAAGAATTTGATACAAATGCAAAAGAGTATGTAATGAATATGACCAAGAATATAAGAACTTTGCATAAAAAGAATAATCCAAATTGCTATTATTCTAAATGCTTTTATGAATATGTAGATTTTGATAATTTAGAAGAAGTAAAAAAATTTCCTAAAACATATAGAAAATGTGAGAATTGCTTTCCAAAATAAATTTATATATTTTCTTTAAAATAATGCCTAAAGTATGGGCATTATTTTATTACAATAACATTACATTTGCGTAAAAAATATTGAATAAAAGTCTATTTTGTAGTATTATGAAAATAAGGGCAAAAATCATTGAAAAAGCAAGCAATTTTTGTTATAATATATTAGGCAATTGGAGTGTGTAAATAAAAAGTGAGGATATTATTAGTAAATAAATTTCACTATTTAAAAGGTGGAAGTGAAACATATTATTTTGAATTAGCAAAATTGTTAAAAGAACATGGTCATGAAGTGGCATTTTTTGCTATGCAAAATGATAAAAATATAAAAACAGATTGTAAAGAATATTTTGTTCCAAATATAGACTTAAATAGTAATAACAAATTAAAAGCATTAGACATTATTTATTCAAAAACTAACAAAGAAAAAATGATAGAAGCTATTAATGATTTTAAACCAGATCTAATACATGTTAATAATTTTCAAAGACAGTTATCTAGTTCGATTATAACTGTAGCTAAGCAAAAGAATATACCAATTGTTTTTACAGCACATGATGTACAAGCTATATGCCCAAACATCACAATGCTTGATAATGATACTAATATATGTGAAAAATGTTTAAATGGAAAATATGTAAACTGTATACGAAAAAAATGTATAAAGAATTCAAAATTAAAAAGCGTATTAGGAGCATTAGAAGGATATTATTATAGAATAAATAAAATTTATACTAAAAAGATATCAAGTATTATTACACCAAGCAATTTTTTAAAAGAAAAGTTGGTACAAGATGGTATACCAGAACAAAAAATAACAGTAATACATAATTTTATAGATACAAATAAGTATAATGTTGAAAATAAGAGTATAACAAATTTAGAACAAAAAGATAAAATAGAGCAAAACAAAAGTATATCAGATGAAGAAAATATACTAAACAAAGAAGAAACATTAGAACAATATGGAAAACTAAATAAAGGATATGCATTATATTTTGGAAGGTTAGCAAAAGAAAAGGGAATTTTAAATTTGATAGATGCTTTTTCAAAGACAAAAATAGGAACATTACATATTGCAGGAGAAGGACCAGAAAAAGAAAAAATATTAAAATTTATAAAAGAACAGAAATTAGAAGATAGAGTTAAATTAATGGGTTTACTAAAACAAGAAGAAATGAAAGAGCAAATAAAAAATTGCAAATTCGTGGTAGTACCATCTATTTGGTATGAAAATTGCCCATACTCTATTATAGAAGCATTAATAATGTCAAAACCAGTTGTGGCATCAAAAATAGGTGGAATCCCAGAACTGG
This sequence comes from uncultured Clostridia bacterium, assembly GCA_948852375.1. The sequence goes on along the minus strand of CAQOYX010000039.1, from coordinate 3,927 downwards.
TAAAAAATAATGAAAATGGATTTACATATGAGTATGATGATATAGATACTTTAAAAAAAATAATGGAAAAACTTTTTAAGGATGAAGAAATTGTAAAAAAATTAGGAGAAAATGCAAGTAAGCAAGCAAGAATGGAATATTCAAAACAGGCATATTATGACAAAATAATAGAAATATATGAAAATATATTAAAATAGAAAGGTCATTTTATTTTAGATGATTAGAAAAGAAAAAAGTCCAAATAGGGAGAGGATTGATAAATTATGGCAGAAAAGAAACTTAACGGAACAATAATAGTAACCTACCGTTGTAATGCCAGATGTACAATGTGTAATAGATATAAATGTCCATCTAAACCAGAAGAAGAATTAACAATAGAAACAATAAAAAAACTACCTAACATGTATTTTACTAATATAACAGGTGGAGAACCATTTATTAGAGAAGATTTGCCAGAAATTGTAAGAGAATTATATAAAAAATCAGATAGAATTGTTATATCTACAAATGGCTTTTTCACAGATAGAATAATAAAACTTTGTGAAGAATTCCCTAATGTAGGAATACGAATTTCAATAGAAGGACTAGAACAGACTAATAACCAAATTAGAGGATTGGATGATGGGTTTAATAAGGGATATTCAACATTAAAAAAATTAGTAGAAATGAAACATCCAGATGTTGGCTTTGGAATGACAGTACAAGATGCTAATGCAAAAGATTTAGTATCTTTATATGACTTATCAAATGAACTTGATATGGAATTTGCAACAGCATCATTACATAATTCTTTTTACTTTGTAGAAGCAAAAAACATTATAAAAGATAGATTAATGGTAGCAAAAGAGTTTGAAAAATTAATAAATAAATTATTAGAATCTAATTCACCTAAAAAATGGTTTAGAGCATACTTTAACCATGGATTAATTAATTACATATTTGGGCAAAAAAGATTACTTCCATGTGATATGGCATTTGATACTTTCTTTATAGACCCATATGGAGATGTAATGCCATGTAATGGAACTAAAGAAAAAGAAGTAATGGGAAATTTAAATGAAGAAACTTGGGAAGAGTTATGGAATTCAAGTAAAGCAGAAGAAGTACGTAATAAAGTTAGGCATTGCACAAGAGGATGTTGGATGATAGGTTCAGTAAGTCCTGCTATGCACAAATATATATCAAAACCTATAATGTGGGTAATTAAACATAAATTTTTAAGATTTTTTAAAAAAGAAAAATATTCTATGCTTGAAAATAAAATAGTAAAAGATTATAAAGAAGGAAAAATAACAAAAGAAGAACTAGACAGATGCTCAACATGTGATATGAATTGTGTTATAAATGATGGATTATCACAAAAATCTAAGGAGGCATTAAGAGAAAAAACAGGTGAAGAAATTGTAGATGAAGATATTGCTAAACAAATGAAAGAACAATAGAAATTTATAGTATTTTTTAGCATGTTGTTTTTTTAGTAAATATTTATAAAATAATATTAACTAGAAAATTTATTTAAGAGGATGATAATATGAAAATAGCTATGATTGGACATAAAAGAATACCATCAAGAGAAGGTGGAGTAGAAGTTGTTGTTAGCGAAATTTCTACTCGACTTGTAAAATGTGGAAATGAAGTTATAGCATATAATCGAAAAGGAAAAAATGTTCAAGATAAAAGTGTAGATAAAGATAAACATAAATTAAAAGAATATAAAGGCATTAAACTTGTTACAATTCCTACAATTAACAAAAAAGGAATAGATGCCCTTATATATTCTTTTTTTGCAAGTATAGCAGTACTGTTTAAAAAATGTGATATTATACATTATCATGCAGAAGGTCCTGCTGCAATGCTTTGGATACCAAAATTATTTAAAAAGAAAATAGTAGTAACTATTCATGGCTTAGATTGGAAACGTTCAAAATGGGGAGGATTTGCTGCAAAATACATTAAATTTGGAGAAAAAATGGTAGCAAAACACGCAAATAAAATTATAGTCCTTTCAAAAGATGTACAAGAATATTTTAAAAACACATATAATAGGGATACATATTTTATACCAAATGGAGTAAATAAGCCCATAATTCGAGCTTCAAATATAATTAAAGAAAAATATAACCTTAATAAAGATGATTATATATTATTTCTAGCAAGAATTGTGCCAGAAAAAGGTTTACATTACTTAATTGAAGCATTTGAAAACATAAATACAAATAAAAAATTAGTTATTGTAGGTGGTTCAAGCCATACAAATGAGTACTTAGAAAATATAAAAGAAATGGTAGAAAAAGATGATAGAATAATTATGACTGGCTTTGTACAGGGTGAAGAACTAGATGAGTTATATAGCAATTGTTATTTCTATTGTTTACCAAGCGATGTAGAAGGAATGCCATTGTCACTATTAGAAGCAATGAGTTATGGTTGCAATTGCTTAGTTAGTAACATAAAAGAAAATCTACAAATTGCACCAAAGTATTTAATAAGTTTTGAAAAGGGAAATATAGAAGCTCTAAAAGAAAAAATAGAAAAGCTATTAATAAATAAAGATTGTGAATATAGCAGAGGAGAAATTTCAACATATATATGTCAAAAATATAATTGGGAACTTGTAGTAGATAGTTTATTAACTATTTATGAAGAAAATTCTAATTCTATATGTAAAGTATATGGTTGGAACAATATGGTAAAGAAAATATTTGGATTATATAAACATAATTAATTTATTATATTGAAACAAAATGAAAAAAGGTTTATAGGTAAAGCCTTTAGCTAAAAACCTAAATAATGTACAAGGATTGGATTGTAATTTGAAAGAAAAAGTAAGTATTTTTGTTGTAATGCATAAAATTATAGAGATATATAAAATGAAAGGATTTACACCTCTTTTAGTAGGAGCAAGAAATTACAAAGAGAATATTTCAGAAAATATAGAAAAAGATGACAGTACAGTAGATAATATTTCAGAAAAAAATAGTAATTACTGTGAACTAACTGGAATGTATTGGATGTGGAAAAATGATAAAATTACAGACGATGAAATAATAGGATTATGTCATTATAGAAGATACTTTATAAAAAATCAATTTAGTGTAAAAAAGCAAAAGTATTTAGATTATCAAGATATAGAAGATATAATGCATACTTATGATATAATAGTACCTAAAAAAAGAACTTATAAGCAAAAAATGAAAGACAGCTTTCTGGAAGCTCCCAAAAAAGAAGATATGGAAAAAACTAAAAAAATTATAGAAAAGTTGTATCCAGAATATATAAATAGTTTTGATGAATTTTTAAATCAAAAAGAAGTATACCTATACAATATGTTTATTGCTAAAAAAAAGATTATGAACGAATATTTTAAATGGCTTTTTGATATATTATTTGAACTTGAAAAAGAAATAGATATATCAAACTACAATGAATATGAAGCAAGAATATATGGTTTTATAGCAGAAAGGTTGTTTAATGTATGGATTATGAAGAACAAAGATAAATTAAAAATAAAAGAGAAATATGTATATAATGAAGTAGATACATATTTTAGTTTTGTAAAACATGAAATTGCAAATATTTGTAGGAGAATGATATATGATAAGTAAAATAGAAAGGAATATTCTAGGTATATTAGAATACATTGTAGCTATTTTTATTGTATTAGAATGTAGAAGTGTATATTTATATTCAGTAGATAGTGAATTTTATATAATGCAGATCTTAGGAATATCTATGTTTTGTTTGTTTATTGCTGAATTACTATTTAAGAGAATAAAGATTAAAGATATTATATCAGATTATAAATTTATAACACTCTTAGCAATATACAATTTTATATTTATAATAGCAATTAAAATGAAGATTAATGAAATAGTAAGGTTTTTATATATATTTGAAGCTATGTTTTTAATGTTATATATATATTAT
>CAQOYX010000038.1 GCA_948852375.1 uncultured Clostridia bacterium | reverse complement strand
TTTCTCTTGGACTAGTAAATTCTGTTAAATGTGGAATTTACTTTTACATTTAACCATTTTTTCAAATTTATTTTAATTGTAATATTTTTGTAGTATAATTGTAATATTAGTGGAAATAACATGTCTGCTACGTACACTAAGTCCCTTTAAATGAAGGGTTCTTTACTTTACTATTAAAGTTTTGTATTTGAAAGGACTGAAAGTTACCATGAATATTAACTATATTGAAAAACTCGAATTTGATAAGATATTAAAAATTTTATCTGATTATTGTATTACTGATAATCGGAAAAAAACTTGCCAAATATTTGAAACCTGAAAATAATAAGGATGTAGTTTTGTCTCTTTTAAAAGAAACATCACGGAGCAACTAGCCTAATATATAGAAAACGGAGTTCCTCCATTTGTAGAAATTGCAGATTTTTCCTATATTGCAAAAGCATTAGAAAGTACTGGAACTTTAAATGCAAAAAATTTGCTTCGGTATAAATGGAATTTTAAAATTAGCAAATGATTTAAAAACTTATTATTTTTCTGATAATGATGAAAGTGCAATTTTATTTCCTGTATTAGAACAATATTTTTCTAGTATTTATACTAATTTATCTATACATAATGAAATACAAAGATGTATATTAGATGAAGATACTATTTCAGATGATGCATCAAATGAACTTGCAAGCATTAGAAGAAAGAAAAAAGGTTTAGAAAATTCTATAAAGGACAAGCTCAATTCTTTTATTCACTCTTCTTCATATTCAAAATATATACAAGAAAGTGTAATAACAATTAGAAATGACAGATATGTTATTCCTGTAAAAGAAGAATATAGAAATATGATAAAAGGATTTGTTCATGATGTTTCATCAAGCCGGTTCTACTTTATTTATTGAACCTATAAGCATTTTTGAACTAAATAATGAAATTTCAAATTTAAAACTAAGTGAGAATAAAGAAATTGAAAAAATACTCTTTCGCCTTTCTAATTTGCTTTATCCTATTGTTAATGAATTAAAACTTGATGTAGAAGTTATATCTAAACTAGATTTTATATTTGCAAAAGCAAAATACTCTATAAAGCTTGATGCAGTAGAGCCTCATTTAAATGATAATAAATTTGTTAATTTATTATCTGCAAGACATCCTTTTATAGATGAAAATGTAGTTGTTCCAATAGATATTAATATAGGTATAAATTTTTCTTCTTTAATAATAACAGGTCCAAATACTGGTGGAAAAACTGTTAGTTTAAAAACTGTAGGACTACTTACTTTAATGGTATGTAGTGGTCTTCATATTCCTGCAAAAGAAGGCAGTAGTATATATGTATTTGATAATGTTTTTGCAGATATTGGTGATGATCAAAGTATTAATGCTTCACTTAGTACTTTTTCTGCACATATGTGCAATATTATAGATATATTACGTAATTGTACTTCTAACAGCCTTGTTCTTTTAGACGAGCTAGGTTCACGGAACAGACCCAATAGAAGGAAGTTCACTTGCAATTAGTATTTTAGAGACCCTTTTTAATAAAGGTTTACTTACTATTTGTACTACACATTATCCTGAAATAAAAAACTATTGCTTAGTTCATAATGGATTTATAAATGCTAGTTGCGAATTTGATTTAAAAGATTTAAAACCAACATATAAATTATTAATTGGAATACCTGGAAAAAGTAATGCTTTTGAAATTTGCAAAAAACTTGGGTTAGATAAATCTATAATAGACAGAGCAAAAAATTTTATATCTGCTGATAATATTAGTATTGAAGAATTACTAAAAAGTATTTATGATGATAAACTATTAATACAAAAGGAAAAAGAAGAAACTGAAAAAAATTTAGCACAAGTAGAATTTTTACGAAAATCTTTTGAAACTAAAAATAATGGTTTAATGAAAAAAGAAACAGAAATTTTAGAACAAGCAAAAATTGATGCAAGGAAGATTTTACAAGATGCAAAATCTATGGTAAGTGATGCAATACAAGAAATTAATGCTTCATATGAAAATCTTAGTAATAGTACTATTAGAAGTTTAAATAATACTAGAAATAAATTAAATAATAGTATAAGAGAAACTTCTACTATTCCTAAAATAGACAAAACAGAATTATCTTTCTTAACAAAAGAGGATATATATATTGGTATGCCTGTTTTAGTTTCTACATTAAATCAGCATGGAACAATAGCTTCTTTAGTAAATAAATCAAATGAAGTTTTAGTTCAAATTGGTAGTATGAAAATGATGATTAATCTAAATAACCTTGAGAAATGTAATATTACTGACATTAATTGCAGTAATAGGAATAATATTCATAGTTCTACTACAAAACAACATACTAATACAACATCATCTACTAAAACAAATAAAACAACTTCTACTTTTTCTTATTCTACAAGTAAAACACGAAATGCTACTACTGAAATTAATGTTATTGGTTACAATATAGAAGAAGCAATATTTGTTATTGATAAATACTTAGATGACTGTACACTTGCGAAATTGTCTAGTGTTCGCATTGTTCATGGTAAAGGAACTGGTGCTTTAAGAAAAGGAATCCATGCATTTTTAAAGATGCACCCTCATGTAAAAAATTTCCGCCTTGGTACTTTCGGCGAAGGTGAAACTGGTGTTACTATTGCAGAGTTAAAATAGATTTTGTTCAAATCACTTAAATGTATGGATATTTAGGATTTATGTTATATTTAAGGACGTCTTACAAATAACGTCCTTAAATTAGTTTTATATAAATTTTGTATTGTACTCAATTTACTATTTTATTTAAAAATGTTTACCACTTCTTCTTTTTATTTTTTCCCTGTTGTCTAACTCAAATCTTTCATCATCTTCTTCGTAATTATCTTGTATTATATCATTATTTATATCTTCTTCTTTTTTAAATCTATATGAAAAATATTCGCCTTCGTTTCCTTCTTTTGTTTTATTTGTATACTTATATTCAACTACTGCAAATATAATTCCTGCTATTGTAATTACTAAAGTAATTGCTACTATTATATTTTTTATGAGACTTATTGGTATTTCTTCTGGTTCTATATTTTGAGTAGGTTCCTCTTCTGGTGTTGTAACTGCTGCAATTACTTCTTCTGTCTGTTTATGTACTGTAATTTTATATGTACTAGAATTTTTGCCATCTTTGGATTTTACGACTATAGTTACTGTATTGTCTCCTTCTATTAGTTCTTCATGACCTGTAATTTCTATTTTAGAATCCTTTTTCTCGCCTACAGCATCTATTTCTAATTTAATAATATCACTTTGTTCTTTTGGTATAGTTATGCTATATTCATAAATTTCGCTTGAAAATTCTGGTGATATTGCAAAATCTAATTTTTCATCATTTTCTGCTTTTACACCTTTTACAGATAAACTCTTTAAAAGGACTTTTTCTGTATCTTGTTCATTTTCTTTTGATGGTTCATCTATAACATTTGGCTCTACAGTTTCTCCCTCTTTTATGCTAATTATCCTTCTTGTTGTTTTATATCCTGTATCCAAGGTTATTGTTAAAGTTTGTTCTCCTTCTACTACTTGAACATTAGTAGTAGCACCACTTTTTGCTGTATATGTTTTTTTAGTTTTATTATTATATATTTTTAGCCCTTCTTTGGTAGAAGTATTAACTTTTATTGAAACACTATCCTTATTTTTAACATTTAAATATTCATTAACTTTTATTCCATTTATATAGCATGATGATACAGTTCCTGGTTTTGGTTCATTGTCTTTTCCTGGCGATGAGTTATTTCCCTCATTTGCTCCAGTATTATTTTTAGCTTTAACAGTTACTGTTGCTGTGGCACTAGAAGAACTTACAGAATTTCCATTTTCATCTGCCATATCTTGTGATGAAAAAACTACTTTAAAGACTTTATTTTCTGTTACTTCTGGGGCTGTAAAAGTATATGTAACAATTCCAGATGTTGCATTGTTAGCTTTAGAAAATGCTACTAATTGACCATTTGCAGTTCCTCCAGATGCACTCTTAAAAGTTAATCCCTCATTCGATACTATAGTTATAGCTCCGTGATGCTACTGGTTCTTGGCTATTTATTGTTATTGTTACAGTTTCTCCTGAATTTACTGTAGGATCATTTGTTGTAATTCTTGCAAATGAATGTGTACACATTCCAATTGTAAATAGTATGCTTAATAGAAAAACATTTCTTACTTTTTTTATCATCTTACTATCATTCCTTCCTATAAAGAATTAACCGCTATCATCCCTTGATACTATTTAGTATCTTATCTTTCTTAATATAATTTTTAATTTTTTCTATAAACTTATTATCATAAATTAATATCTGTTAATCCTACATATGCTCTTAAAACTATTGTTGAATCTGCTGGTGTAATTTTTCCATCTCCATTTAAATCTCCTGCTAATTTTTCAACATCTGATATACTATTTAAACCAACATAAGTCCTTAGTGCTATTGTTGAATCTGCTGGTGTAACTTTTCCATCTCCATTTGTGTCTCCCTTAACAATTATAGTATATTCCTTATTATTTTTAGTATCTTTTAATTTATATCCTGTTCCTATTATATCTGTATCAGATTTCTTTTCTCCATTTTTTGTTACTTCATATGAAATAATTCCTAACTCATTTACCATGTTTTTTACCGTTGTATTTGGTATTGCTTTTACATTATTTCCTTGTATTTGTGCACATTTTTCTTCTTCACATGGAGATAAGTAATTACTTGCTATATATCCTTCTATTCCAGAAGATAATTTTACTTTATCCCAATCATATCCATTTGCATTTGCACATTTTCTTTCTTTAACTGCTACTATCTCATCTAGTGTATTCATTGTTGCAAGTACTCTTCCCGAAGTTGATGGTGTGCTTCTTACTCTTACTTGTGTTGCTGTCATATAATATAATGCTCCATCATTTTTAGTAAGTGATGTTGGTAGTTTATTTGCTTTTGGCATATTATTATATACTGGTATTACAAAATTTAATTTTTCATTTATTATATTTGCATTAACATATGTACCATATAGTTTGCTTGTTTGGCTTGTTGGGTCTTGTATATTTGTCATATATTGATGTCTAAAACATTTGCTAGAACTTATACTTTGTGATTCTCCTGCTTTTAATATTTTAGTTCCAACTACATCCCATTTATAAAAATATGCTGTATTTTGTCCTGCGTTCGTATACGAGTTTGCAAGTAATTTTGCTCCTCCTACAATTGCTCTATATTGGTCATTCCATGGTATTAATAGTTCATTTTTTTTGTCTTGTGACATATCACTTGTGCCATTTTTTGCATATTCTAAACCTTTTGCAATAGGACTTCCTCCATCACTTGCTGCATAATTATAAAAATTATAATATCCTTCATATCCCTCATAATTTCCTGAAACTGACTGGCTACCTTTTGAACCAACTTCTTGAATGATTTTTGTAGCAATACTATATGGACTCATTTTGCTTTGTTTTGCTGCTTCTAAAATGATTTCCTCATATGACATCTCTTTGTCTTTTCCATTTACAGTAACTTTTACTTTTTTATTTTCCATAAAAGTTCCTTTTATTACGCTACTTATTCCCGAAGTTGTATGTATTTTTTCATTATATGATATCTCTAAAAACTGAAATATTTTTACATCATTTGATAAAAAGTTTCTTGGGTCTAGGTAGTATTTTATTATATCCGCAGATGCACAAGCATAGCCTGTTGCAACATTTCCACATGAACACTTCCACAATGAACCTACATTATTTATAATTCTATTATGTCCATGATCTGTTTCATTATAAACCAGCTCATTCCAATCTATTCCTGTATAATATGCATCAAACGTCCAATTAGGATGTGTTTGTTTTATTTCCCTCAAATATACTTGGTAATCTTGTGGAAAAGCCTCTATTCCGCTCCTAACAGATTGATTATATGTAGATGCTGCCTCTGTAGGATAAAATAGCCCCATTGTGCTATATAATATTATGAATACAATAAGTAAGACTGCAATTATTTTTTTCTTCATAAAACTGACAAATTCTTGCATTTTTACCTCCAAATTCATTTGTATTTTTATCTAATTTTGGTATAATAAGTATATCATTGTTTCAAAATATAAGTCAATGAATTTGGGTTTTGTAATACAATTGTAATGAAATCGTAATGTAAAAATAATGTTTGAAATTCATGTATAATAAAAAAAACGGAGAACCACTCCGTTTTGGCATTTTTACCTTTGATTATTGTCTTTTCCCCAGTTTTTACCTAGCAATAATACTTATTTTCTTTCATTTATATACTTTTTAACTGCCATAAAAATAACTCCACCTATACCACAAACTACTATTACTGAAAACACAATATTTTCTACTTTAACACTTTCTCCGTGATCTGTTTTCTTCTTCTATTGGAACTTGTTGTTCTAAGTTTATTGGTTGTATCTGTGCATTTTCTTCTTCTATAGTTTTTTTGTATATTGTTATTACATAATTTTGTGTATTACTATTGTCTTTTGAAATTACTTGTATTGTTATTGTATTTTCTCCAAAAGCAAGTTTATCTGGTTTTTGTATATTTACTGTAGCCCCCTCTATTTGTGGTATTGCTAATATATTTAAAGTTTCTGTATCACTTGATACCTCAGCTTTATATTGAAATACATCTTTATTAAATTCTGGCTCTAATGTCACATTTTCTATTGCAAGGTTTTCCAAACTTGCATTTGCTAAGTCTGGATTATCTGTTTTTGTAACATTAATTGTGTATGTTTTGGTTGTTTTATTATCGCTTGCTGTAACTTTTATTGTTATTTTATTTGTTCCTACTTTAAGGTTTGTATTTCCTGTTATATTTACTTTTGCACCACTATCTTCTGGTATTGCTTTTATATTTATTGTATTTTTATCATTTGGCACTACAATATTGTAATTTGTAGTATTTTTACTAAAATTAGGACTTAATCCTTCTATATCTAAGTGTAGTTCTTTTAAGTTTGCGTTTTTGCTTGTAGTAGTATTACTTCCCCCACTTGGTTTATTTGGTGTTTGATTACCTCCACTACTTGTTCCACCACTAGATGTTCCACCGCTTGTTCCTCCACTACTTCCACCTGTATTTCCACTACCTGTTCCGCCTGTTGTTCCACCACTACTTGGTGGTGCTTCCTTTTCTTTTATTGTTACACTTGTTCCTGAAAAACTCGGATTTATATTTTTTTCATCTGGTGAATAAAAATCTCCATTTACCGAAAAACTAGCTTTTCCTGCTTGTTTTGCTTTAAATTTAAAGGTTACTATTGTTCCACCTGTTTTTGGGTTATCCCCTCCGGCTTGGATCTGTCCAAGTATATATTGCTCTTCCATTTGTAAAACTTGAATTACTTGGTCCTGAAACATAATCCACTTTGCTTGTATCTACACTAACTCTTGCAGTTAATGTTGCAACAGACGCTCCACTTAAATTTACACTTACCGAAAATTCTTCTCCAACTTCAACTGTTGATTTGCTTGCAGATAAACTGATTGTTCCTGCTGCATTTGATTTTATTGTTATTAATACTGTTAAAAAAAATATTACTACTAACAAATATATTCTTTTATTTTTCATAGTTTCTCTCTCCTTTTATTTTTGTTTAAGAACCTCCTCATTTATTGTTCTATCAATTTTGTTTCTAATATATGCTTTTTTATTTTTAATACATTTAATCACAAAAACAAAAAATACTATATACTTAATAAACGTTTTTTATAACGTTATTACTATATAGTATTTTCTATTTTTTGTGTTTTATTCAACGTTTTAAATTGTATTCCTTCCCATATTAATTCATTACATTTTAATTAACTCTATAACTACATTATTTCTTCTTGTTACATTAACATTGTCTGTACTCTTTAAAATATTTAATTTATCACCTTTTTTTAAATATATGTTTATAGAATTACAATCTATTGCCTCTGCAGTGCTAGTAGATATACATCCCCAAACTCGCCCTATATCTGTGTTGTTAACACTACATGTTACAATAGTTGATGACCATTGTGAACTTAGGCACATATCCAATTGCATTACTACTAAGTATTGCCCATCTTTTAAACAGGTCATTTCACCAGTAGAGTCATCATATTCAAAGTATTCTGAAAAGCCTTTATTAAACTCATTTGAGAATGAGTTTAATTTCGCTTCTCCTACATTTAAGTTTGAATTAATTGATGTCATTAATACCGAATTTTCATTTATTCCTGTAACATTTGAAGACATTTTTTCTTCCATCTTTCTATCTATATACTCATTCAATTCTTGCATTGATAAAGTTACTTTTGAATCATCTGCAACTAATACTTGACTATATAATTTATCTAATTCATTTAGTTCGCTATTTTGTGCATCCATATAATTCTTTCCTGCATTTGTTGCTATATTAAATATTCCTCTATTTCCTAATGTTAAATTTAATATTACTCCTGATAAAATTAGTAATAATATAATTGTTATAATTAGTGATATTAATGTAATTCCTTTGTTTAATTTTTTTGCTCTCTTTTGCATCTTTTTTAGTTCTCCTTTTATTCTATAATTAATTTACATTTTATTATTTTTTCAGAGCTATGTCAATACATGATATGTCATTATTTCATATTCAGGTGAGCACAAAGCCCGCCCATACATTTACTGTTCTATAAATTTTGTTTCTAATATATGCTTTTGTATTTTTAATACATCTAATGATGATGGTGGGTTTCCGTTTTTTGATATATTGCCAGATTTTAAAAATAGTCCTGTTAATAATTTGTTTTCTAGTATGTGTTTTTGTATAACTAATACATCTAACGAATTTATTAATCCATCTCCATTTACATCTCCATATACAATAAATACATACCTAAATACTTCATTTTCTTCTTCATCTTTTAAAATTAGTTTTGAATTTGTTCCTATATTATCTGTATCTTTTAGTAATTCATTTTCATTATTATATATTTGTATTTTTAAGTTAGTATGAATTAAATCTTTTATATTACTTACTTTTAATTTATTTATATCTAACTTACTTATTTCATCAGCTTCTATTCTTAAACTTTCATCAAATTCCAATACAATATCTTCTCCAATTTCTTTTACTTCTACTATACATTTTGCAGATTTATCTTCTTCTTGATTTTTTGCAATAATTTCAGCCGTTCCAACTGATTTTGCATTTATTACTCCGCTGGTTTGTTACTTCTACTATATTGTTATTAGTTGATGACCATTTTATAGTTTTATCTGTTGCATCTTCTGGGAATACATTTGCTGTAATTTTAGCTGTTTTTCCTACTTGCAATGTTAGTTCTTCTTTTGTTAAAGTTATATCTGTAACTTTTGAATATACTGTTATTTCTATTTCATCTTTCACATTCCCATCTGTTGTTTTTGCAGTTACAATCGCTGTTCCTGAGCTAATTCCTGTTATTCTTCCATTTTCTACAATTAAAATATCTTCATTACTTGATGTCCATATGATATCTCCTTTTGCATCTTGTGGCTGAATTTCTATATTTATATTATTTGTGCTTCCTTTATTAATTAGTTTTTTATCTATACTTAGTTTTATACTAGAAATAGGTACATCTGGAACTTCTTTTATATAGCTCCCAAATACATACCCTACCATTCCATTTTCAAGTTCTATTTTATCCCATCTTTCACCTTGCTGAACTCCTTTTTTTATTCTAGTAAGTTTTGCATTTCTATCTACAGTTGTTAACACTTCATATGAAGTAGAAGGTCCTACTCTTACATTTAACACATTTGTTACATCTGCATATACTTTATTATTATCTACGACATAATCTTGTTCCAATATATTAGGACTTTCTGTCATATATTTTGGCATATTTTCATATACAGGTATTACAAATCCAATTGATGCATCTAACATTCCATTTGATGAATATGCTTTATGAATTCCACTAGATTCTGAGTATGGTGCTAAGCAGTTTGTCATATATTGATGCCAAAATAAGTCATTACCTCTATCATCATTTACATCAAATTTTTGTAAGTATAAAGTGTTCTGCCCTACTAGTATATAACTCTTTCCAATAAATACTGCTCCACCTTTTATTGCTTTTTCTGGGTTTGTCCATGGAATTAGTAAATTATTTTTAACCTCTTCACTTGCCCCTTTTCCATCCATTGCAAATTGTAACCCATTTTTTATTGCACCTAAGGGTTCTGTAGAACTGGTTGCACCAATATTATAAAAATTATATAATCCCTCAAAGCCTGAAACAGTACCACTTATTGAATTATGGCTTATAAAAGGTCCAACTTCTTGCTTTATTCTTGATGCTAAATGGTATGGACTCACACCAGAATAAACAGCAGCATTCCAGATTAAATCTGAGTATTTTTCTTCCATTGTAATACTTGCACCACTTGAAGTTTTGTAACTTACTCTTCTATCATAAAATTCTGTACCATATAATATCTTTTCTACTGCTTCTTTTCTATTCGTATTGGGATCATATGAAAGTTTTTCAAACTGAAATACCCTAACTTCATTTAAGAAATTTCTAGGATCCATAGTATATTCTACCGCTTTTTTCGAAGCATTAACCCATCCTTTATCTATTTCTACATTATAAATTCCATTATCTGTACACTTCCAATAATCTGAATATGAAAGTGGAACTAGATTTTTGTCATTCGCATATTCTTGTGATATTACGTAATTCCAATCAAATCCAGTATAAAGAGCAGTAAATTCCCAATTTGGATGTTTCTTTTTTAGTTCATATAAATATGGTTTATAGCTATCTGGAAAATTCTCTATTCCCTGCTTTTTTATGGATGCTATTGATTTTGTAGAAAATATTAGTATTAAAAAACAAAAAAATACTATATACTTAAAAAATGCTTTTTTTCTCATAACATTCTCCTTCATATATAGTATCTTCTATTTTCTGGGTTTTATACCATATTTCCATCACTATTGTAAACCTGCAATGCACCTTTATATATAGATAGTTATTCGACAAAACATAGGTAATCCCAGTCACTGTTTCTTATTTCAAATTCTGATTTCATTATATTATTTATTTACAAATATTTCATTATAAGTAAATTTATCATTTACTGCCTATACCATGTTCCAATATTATAAAACAAATTATAACTATTTGGTTTGATATCTCCAATTAATTTAGGACTACATATTAGAGTTTCTCTATTATAATATAAATATACATATGGAATATCTGCTTTGTAAATATCTATTAATTGACTATATTTTTCCCTTAACCCTTCTTCATCACTTATATTATTTATTTCATTTATTAATCTTTTTGCTTCATCATTATTATAATTTGCTAAATTATTTTCGCCAAAATATGTTTCTAAATCTGGGCTAAATGGTAAATATTTGCCTGTTAAAATTATATCATAATTTTTATTTTCTAAATATCTTTTATATGTGTTGTCGTTTGCTTTTATAATGTTTATTTTTATTCCCAGTTCCTCTAAACTGTTTTTTATATTTTCAGCCACTTGTACTCTTTTTTCATTACTAGAGTTTACTACTAAATTAAACCTTAGTCTCATTGTTCTATAGTTTTTTACTTTTTGCCATGTTTTATATTTATATTCCCATCCATTTTCTTCTAATATAGATTTTGCTTTATCTATATTATATTCATACACAATTTTTCCATCATCATATAAATAATTTCCATAGTCTAATGCAAAATTTGAAATGTAATATTTTCCTTTATATATAGCTGATACAATATTTTGTTTATCTATAGCATAACTAATTGATTGTCTTACTTCATGATTTTGCAATTCTTCATTTTCACAGTTGAATGCTATATAATCTAATTTTCTTCCTTTATATTCTTTTGCATTATATCCTATTGTTCCAATATAATCTTCAATATCTAGACTATTTGTAGAGATTAAGTCTATATTTCCTAATTTAAATGCTTTATATGTTTCTCCCATGTTTGCATATTCTACAATATGAATTTCTTTTAATTTTACGTCATTACCATTACTATTCCACCATTTTCTATTTTGTTTTAATACTATATTTCCATTCTCGTTTGTTACAATGTATTGTCCTGTTCCCACTGGTGATATATTTTTAGTCGTATTTACAAAATTTTCATTTTCAAAATATTTATGTGACATGATAGGGAATGTTAAATTATATTCAAAAAATGGAACTTCTTTGTTAAGATTTATTCTTATTGTTGTATCATCAATTACTTCTACACTAATTACATTTTGTACATTATATGAATAAATAGATTGTATATTTTCATCTTTTAATCTATCTATTGTAAATTGCACATCTTTTGCTGTAAGGTTATTTCCATCACTAAATTGTATATTCTCCTTTAGCTTTATCACATATGATTCTTTATTAACTTTACTCCATTCTTTTGCAAGGTATAATTGTATTTTATAGTTTTCGTCAATATTTAAAAGTGGCTCATATACAAGTCTCGTTATACTTTGTACATGTTTATTATTACTAAGTATTGGATTTATTGTATCAAAGTTTACTATTGGTATTCTTATGTTATCAATTATTTCAACGTCTTGTATTGTTTCTTCTATTATAGTATTTTTTTCTTCTTTTTCCTGCTTTCCATATATAAGGTATATAGAAAATATAGCTAGTCCTATTACTATAATTGCAAATATATATTTTATCAAATTTGACTTCAACTTTTTCCTCCATAAATTTATTTACATATATAATATATTAGATTAAAGATATCTTTAATTTGCATTTTACAAAAATATTTTCTATGCTTTTCATTTTAATACGTTTTTTTATAAAATGCAACAAAAACATTTCGACACTTTATGTTATTTTTCCTCCGCCTACTACTATATCTCCTTTATAAAATACAACAGATTGTCCTTTAGTTATCGCTCTTTGTGGAACTTTAAATTTTACTTTTAATTTTCCATCTTCTTTTGGTATAAGTATGGCTTCTGCTTCTTTTGACCTATATCTTATTTTAGCTGTAATCTCCATTTCATGTTCTAATTTATCAAATAATAAAAAGTTAAGTTCATTTGCATATAATTCATCTTTATATAATTCATCTTCTGTTCCAACAATTACTTTATTTTCTTTTTCTTTGAAATCGACTACATATAATGGTTCTTTGTATGAAATTCCTAATCCCTTTCTTTGTCCTATTGTATAATACATTAAACCATTGTGTTTGCCTAATATCTCTCCTTTTGTTGTTATAATATCTCCTTTTTTTGGCATCTTTTTCATGTTTTGTAATAAAAAATCTGTATACTTATTATTTGGTATAAAACATATTTCTTGGCTATCTGGCTTTTTTGCTACTTGTAAATCATAACGTTTTGCAATTTCTCTTATTTCTTGTTTATTTGCATAATTTTGAAGTGGAAATATTATTTTAGAAAGTATTTCTTTTGATATTCCATATAAAAAGTATGTTTGATCTTTTGCTATTTCATTTGATTTTTTTAATATATATTGTCCATATTCTTCAGAAAAATCTATTTTTGCATAATGTCCTGTTGAAATATAATCACATCCTAATTCCATTGCCTTTTTATAGAATAAATCAAATTTTATATATTTATTACATTCAATACATGGATTTGGCGTTTTACTACATCCATAGCACTTTATAAAATCATTTATTACATATTTTTTAAATTCTTTTTTATAGTTTAATGTATAATGTGATATTCCTAATTTGTTACATATTCTTTTTGCATCAGATACGGCACTTAAAGAGCAACATCCACTTTCTAAATTATTTGTTTCATCTTGCCATAACTCCATTGTTGCACCTATTACTTCGTATCCTGCTTCTTTTAGTAAAATAGCAGATACAGAGCTATCTACTCCACCACTCATTCCTAACAATACTTTTTTCATTTTATGCTTCATTCCCTCTTTTTGACTACACTAATAACCCTTTTTTAAGATTACACCCACTTCTATCTTCTTACATAAAGATCCTTTTATTTAAGGAAGCTTTTACATGAAATATGGCTGTGTGATTCTTATATTAATTTTTTATATAATCTTTAACAATTCTTCTAATTCTGATTTGCTAAAATTATATTTTTTGTTACAAAACTGGCAAACTGTTTCTATATTTCCTTCATTATTTATGATATCTTGCAATTCTTCTTTTCCTAAAGAAATTAATCCTTTTTCTATTTTCTTTTTGCTACAATCACATTCATACATAGGAACTATTTTATCTTCTATTATTTTAATATTTATATCTCCTGTAATGTCTTTAGCAATTTCTTCTAATGTCATGTTTTCGTCTAACATTTGGCTGATTGGTTTTGCTTCTTTTATTCTATTTTCTAAAATAAATAAATCATCTTCTGTTGCATCTGGCATTGGTGTTATAATATATCCCCCACTTGATTTTACTCCTTGGCTATTAATTAATACCCCTAATGCAACTGCTGTATTTGTTTGAAGAGATGTTGCAAAATAATTAGAAAAATCTTCTGCAATTTCTCCTGTTACAAGTGGTACCATTCCTATATATGGTTCTTTTAATCCTATATCTTTAATTATATTTACATAACCACTTTTTCCGTACTGCACCTCCAACATCTAACTTTCCACTTTTGTTTAGCGGTATGTCTACAAATGGATTTGTAACATATCCTTTTAATTTTGGCACATTATCTGCAACAACAACAATCCCACCCAGTGGACCATTTCCTTTTATTTGCACTGTCAACTTGTCCGCTTTATTTTTCATACTACTTGCCATAATACAAGATACAGTTAAAGTTCTTCCAAGTGCTGCAACACTAACTGGGCTTAAATTATGTGTAATTCTTGCTTGTTCTACCATATATGTGGTATTGGCACATACAATACTTACCCTCCCATTATATGCTAAAAATTTTACAATTTTATCATTATTTTCCATTTAACTTCTCCTCTATATGAACTTGACAATATAGATTATAGCATATGGTAAACTAAGTCTGCAACTTAAAATTAAAAATTGTTTTCCTTTAATACATCTACTATGCCAATATATGAATTTTGATAAAACTCTCCTTCTAGTCCTAGAAGTCTTAATATAAAATTATTATCCCTATTTTCCATAAAATACTTGCCACTTTACTATTAATTGAACATTCTACTTTATATCTTTCTATTAATCTTTGCATCTATTTACTCCATTGCGTTAAATTATACTACTCCCATAAATTCTTCGTCTAATATTTTTTTACGTTCTTTCCAATCTGGCATAAATATTGTAATAAAATTATAGAAATTCTTACTATGATTTTGATGCTTAAAATGAGATAATTCATGTAAAACAACATATTCAATACAACACATTGGAGTTTTTATTAAATTCAAATTAAATATAACTTTATTAAATGCTGGTATACAACTCCCCCACATTGTTTTCATTTGTCTTATTTCTATTTTAGGAATTTTTATACCATATTTTTTTAATATGTCTTGATATTTTTTCACTAACTCTTCTAGAACATTCATAGCATATTGTTTCAACCATTTTTCATAAACTTTTTTAATATAACTTTTATTATCTATATATTTTTCTTTTATAT
>CAQOYX010000037.1 GCA_948852375.1 uncultured Clostridia bacterium | reverse complement strand
GAAGTGGAGCATTAGATGTTATAGTAGTAGACTCTGTAGCGGCATTAGTTCCAAAAGCAGAAATAGATGGAGACATGGGAGATTCACACATGGGATTACAAGCAAGGCTTATGTCACAAGCATTACGAAAACTTGCAGGAGCAATTAACAAATCAAAAACAGTATTAATATTTATTAATCAATTAAGAGAAAAAATAGGAGTTATGTTTGGAAATCCAGAAACAACAACAGGAGGAAGAGCGTTAAAGTTTTACGCTTCAGTTCGTATGGACATTAGAAAAACAGAAACTATAAAACAAGATGGAGAAGTAGTAGGAAGTAGAGCAAAAGTAAAAATAGTAAAAAACAAGGTAGCTCCACCATTTAGAGAAGCTGAATTCGATATAGTATATGGAAAAGGAATTTCGAAAGAAGGTAATATATTAGATATAGGAGTTAATTTAGATATAATTGAAAAAAGTGGTTCATGGTTTAGCTATAATGGAGAAAGAATAGGTCAAGGCAGAGAAAATGTTAAAAAATATTTATTAGATAATCCAGAAATAATGTCAGAAGTTGAACAAAAGATAAGAAACAATTTTGAACAAGCATTTGAAAAAAGTCTAGGAGAAGAAGAAAATATAAAAGATGAAGAAGAATAGGAAAAGATGGTGGGGGCGAGCATTTATCGTCCCTATTATAATACATATAATCTTATATGTATTATAATAAACAATAAGGAGGAAAGCATGTATACAATAGAAGAATTTGATAAAGAAAAGACTAAGATAATGAAATATATTATGTATAAAAAAAGGACAGAATATGAAGTAAAAAATAAGTTTAAAAATACTATACAAAACGACATATTATGTGATATTATAGAATATGTAAAAGAAGCAGGATATTTAAATGATGAAAACTATATAGAAAAAGCAGTTTCGGAGTTTACAAACATAAAAAATATATCTATAAAAGAAATAGAATATAAACTAATTAGCAAGGGTATTTCAAAGGATCAAATAGAAGATTATATATATGAAAATAAAGAAGAACTAAAAGAATACGAACTAAAATCAGCTTATAACATAATAGAAAAAAAACAAAAAACAATGGATAAAGAAGAAATAAAGATGTATCTTATAAAAAAAGGATACAATATGGAAATTATAAAAATGTTAATGTAAAAATAACTCTATATGAATAAGTGATGAAAAACAAACATTATAAAGCCCACTTTATTTAATAGGTATAATAACCTTGAGATTATATAATTGTAAGCTAAAAAGTGAAAGGAAAGATAGTTGTAATGCAAAATGTATTAACTTTACAAAGCAATAAATATGCCATAAAAATAGACAACTTTGAAGGACCACTAGACCTATTATTAGCTTTAATAGATAAAAATAAGATGGATATATATGATATAAAAATAAGTGAAATAGCAGATCAGTATATTGAATTTATTAATAAAGCAGAAGAAATGAACTTAGAAGTTACAAGTGAATTTTTAATAATGGCATCAACTCTTTTATATATAAAATCGAAAGGATTACTACCAAAACAAGTAGAAGATGAAGAAGAATTAACAGAAGAACAATTAATTGCAAGAATCATTGAATATAAAAGATACAAAGAAATTACAAAGAAATTAAAAGAAAATTATATGCAATTTTCAAATAGATTATCTAAGCTACAAGAAAATATAGAGTTACCAAAGCAAGAATTAGAAAAAGAATATACAAAAGAGATTATTCCAAACTTATATAATAGTATAATAGATAGAACTAAGGGAAGATTAAACAAAAATGCAGAAAATATAAAGAAAATTGCAATAACAGATACCTATACAGTAGCAAGCAAAGTAAAAGAGATGTTTAAAGAATTATTAAAAAAATCAAAATTTGTGTTTAATAGAATGTATACATTATCAAAATGCAACAAGCAAGAAGTTGTTACAGCATTTTCGGGACTTCTTGAATTAACAAGAAGAGACAAAGTAACAGCTACTCAAGAAGAAATATTTGGAGATATAGTAGTTGAGAGAAAAAAACTTGAAAAATAAAAATATAAATGATATAATATATAAATAAAAATTATAGGAGGAGACAATCATGAAACGGATACTTAAGGTTACAGTAGTAGGAATAGCAATTGTATTAGGTCTGTTAGCTATAGTTAGAGTAATGATGGATAATAACTATATTAAGGTCTAAATGAAGAAAAAGGGGAGATAAACGAATGGTTATCTCCCCTTTTAGTGTAGAATATATAAATGTGTTAAGCAAAAGTAAAACTTATTATTGACGTTTTATATTATAGTAAAGTTTTACATGTTCTTTGAAATAAAATGTCGAAAAGTTTTCATAAATCGCTAAAACCTCCTATGTTTCGCTATTGGAAAAAATTACCATATGATATATAATTAGAAAAAAAGTTAGGAGGAATAAATTTGAATACTAAATATGAAAATAAGGACAAGCTATTAGTTTTTGAAATTACAGAAGAAATTGATCATCATACATCAGAAAAAATAAGGAGGAAAATGGATAATGAAATTGAAAGATATATGCCTAAAAAAATTGTATTTGACTTTAATCAGGTTACTTTTATGGACAGTGCAGGAATAGGAATGCTATTAGGAAGATACAAATCTGTTAGAAGACTTGGTGGAGTGGCAGAGCTTATAAATGTAAAACCAAATATAGAAAAGATATTTGAAATGTGTGGATTATTAAAAATTATTCCTATTACAAATAAATGTGCTTAAAGTTGTAGTTTGGAAATAATATTAATATTTTTAATAAAATTTTGTTCATAGAAAGAGAGGAATGTTAATAACATGAAAAGTTTATATGAAAATGAAATGAAGCTAGAATTTTTAAGTAAATCAAATAATGAAGCATTTGCCCGTATTAGTGTTGCTGCATTTGCTTCACAACTTGACCCTACAATTGAAGAATTAGCAGATATAAAAACTGCTGTATCTGAAGCTGTAACAAACTGTATTATACATGGATATGAAGATAATGAGGGATTAATTACAATAAATTGTAAAATATTTGCAAATACTATTGTAATTGAAATATCAGATTCAGGTAAAGGAATTGAAGATGTAAACACAGCAAAAGAACCGCTATATACATCAAAACCAGACTTAGAAAGGTCACGGAATGGGATTTACTATTATGGATAGCTTTATGGATGACTTAGAGGTTGAGTCTATACTGGGATTGGGTACAAAAGTAACTATGAAGAAAGTTATAAAAAAAGAAGGAAGTAAAGATGAAGACTTACAAGGAAAAGTATTTACCACATTTAGAATGTAAAAAATATTATAAAAAAGAAATATAGGGGCGAGTAGTACTCGTGTCCAAGTGGCAAGGCAACTTATGATTAAAAACAAAAGAATAATTACGAGAGGGAGTAAGCTATGTACGAAGAAAATTTAAACCTAATTGCTAAAGCCCAAAACGGAGATGAAGAAGCGATGACTAAACTCGTAGAAAATAATAAAGGACTAATTTGGAATATAGTAAAAAGATTTTCAGGCCGTGGATATGAAACAGAAGATATATACCAAATTGGTTGTATGGGTTTTATTAAAGCAATTAAAAGATTTGATACAAGTTTTGAAGTACAAGTTTCAACCTATGCAGTACCATATATATTAGGAGAAATAAAACGTTTCATCCGTGATGATGGAATGGTAAAAGTAAGTAGAAGTACCAAAGAATTAGCAATGAAAATATTAGAACTTCAAAAAGAATGTTTAAACAAAACAGGTGAAGAAATCACCGTAATGCAATTATCAGAAAAATTGAAAATCCCGAAAGAGGAAATTACCTATGCACTTGATTGCCTAAGACCAGTAGCATCGATTTATGAAGAAACAAGTACTGTTGGAAATGATGCACGAACTATTATAGAAAAAGTTGGAACAGGAAAAGATGAGGCAGGAAGTGTTGTAGATAAAATTGCAATAAAACAATTAATAGATAATTTAGATAAAAGAGAAAAAGAAATTATTTTACTTAGATTTTATAAAGAAAAAACCCAAAGTGAAGTAGCAAAAGTATTAGGAATTACACAAGTACAAGTTTCAAGAATTGAAAAAAAGGTTCTAAATTCTATGAAACTAAAATTAACATCATAAGAAAAAATAAAAAATAAAACAGAAAGGAATAGAAAGATTTGAGAAAAATATTTTTATATTTAATAATTTTCATTCAAATTATATTCTTAATACCAATTCTATTTACCAAAAAGTTTGAAAGTAACGAAACAATTGCTGAAGCAGAAAATAATAATATAGAAGAACAAATAGTAGAAAATGATTATGATTATAAAAACTTTAATACAATAAAACTACTACATGTAAATTCACAAGAAGTAGAAGAAGTTGAACTTGACGAATATTTGTATCATGTAGTATCAGCTGAAATGCCAGTAGATTTTAATGAAGAAGCACTAAAGGCACAGGGAATAGTTGCAAGAACATATACAATTTACAAAGTTAAAAATGTTGCTAAAAAACATGAACAAGCAGATATATGTGATGATGCCAGTTGTTGCCAAGCATGGGTATCTAAAGAAGATAGGTTAGCAAGATGGGAAGAAAACTTAAGACAAAGTAATTGGAATAAAATTGTAAGTGCAGTAAATAGTACAAAAGGAAAGATTATTACTTATAATAATGAGCCGATAAATGCATTTTTTCACTCAAATAGTGGTGGAACAACAGAAGTTCCAATAAATGTATGGGGAGGAAGTGGATATCCATATTTGCAAGTAGTAGAAACTGCACGGAGAAGAACAATACAGTCAATATAGTTCAGAAGAAAATCTATCTAAAGATGAATTTGTTAAGAAAATAAAACAAAAACATGCTGATTTAATTGTAGATTTTTCAAAAGAAGATGCCATTTCAATAAAAGAAAAAACAGATAGTGGCAGAGTAAAAACTTTAAAAGTAGGAAATTTAGAACTAGCAGGAGTAGAGGTAAGAACAATACTAGGGTTGCGTTCTACTAATTTTGAATTTGAAATTTCAGGTGATGATATAAAATTTAAAGTAGTAGGATATGGGCATGGTGTTGGTATGAGCCAAACAGGAGCAGATGCCCTTGCAAAACAGGGAAAAAATTATGAGGAAATTATTAAACATTTTTATGTAGGGGTAGAAATAATTGATATGTAGTAAAGTGTGAAGGCTTAAATAATGAATAGTGAATAGTTAAAATTATAAAATCAAAATGTATAAATTTGTTAAAAAAGGAAATACTCTAACTAAATTAAAATTTTAGGAGGAGTTAAGAATGAGAAGAGAAAAAAGACAGACAAGAACACCTGAACATGCAGAAAATAGCAAAAATATTTTATATATAGGAGGAAGCATTTTAGGATTAGGAATTATTGCATTTGTAATTACATTTATTCTATATGGAAATAAGATGGATGAGCAAAGTGATGTAAGTAGTGGAAGAATAGCAGCATTAATGCAAGAAGCGGACAATAGTAATACACAAACAGCAAGTACACAAATGGGAAAGACAGTAGAAGAGTCTAAAAATAAAGAGACAAATCTTGCAACAGATGCTAACAAAACTAATACAAATACAACCAATAAAAAAACTAACACTAATACAAATGTAGTAAATAAAACTGTAAAAGATGAAACAAAAACTAATACAACTACTAATAGTACACAAAACAATAACACAAATGTAGAACAAAATGAAAAAACGAATAATACAAATTCACAAAATATAACATTTATAAAACCAGTCGATGGAGAAATATATAAACAATACGCTAAAGAAAATTTGTTATATTCAGAAACACTAGAAGAATGGACTACTCATTTGGGAATTGATATAAAAGCAGATAAAACAACAGTGGTAAAAGCAGTAGCAGACGGAAAAGTTAAATCAATTAAGAATGACCCAAGATATGGATTATCTATAATAATAGAACATAAAAATGGATATGAAACATTATATGCAAACCTATTAACTTCTGAATTTGTACAAGTAGGAGAAGAAGTAAAACAAGGTGCTAGTATAGGAACAGTAGGAAATACAGCAACATTTGAAATATTAGATGAACCACATTTGCATTTTGAACTAACAAAAGACGGCGAAAGTTTAGATCCAAATGAATATATAAAATAACTATATAGAGATTGCAATTTTGCAATCTCTATTGACATTTAACAAAAAAAATAATAAAATGTTAGCGTACACTAACTTTATGAAAAACGAATAGAAAGTTGAAAAATAATTGTAAAATATATATTATCAAATAAATTATGTGAAACAAAGAAAGGAATAATTAGAAAAATGAAGCTATCTAGTTCATTAGAGGAATATTTAAAAACAATATATATATTAGAAACAACAGAAAAACAAGTTAGAGTTACAGATATAGCAAAAAAAATCGGAATTTCGAAGCCAAGTGTTAATAAAGCTCTTAATAATTTAAAAGATATAAAATTAATAGAATACGAATCTTATGGAGATATTGTGTTAACCAGCCAAGGAATAGAAACAGCAAAAGATATTATTAAAAGGTATTCTACATTGAAATTATTTTTAACAGAAATACTAGAAGTAAATAAAGATATAGCAGAAGAGGAAGCAAAATCTATGAAACATGCAATTTCGGAGGATACTGTAAAAAAATTAAAGAGATATATTAATAAAATATTAGATTTAGGAGACTTAGACTGTGGGTATGATGCCTCAAATCCAAAGTGTTTAGCATGTGTAAAAATTACAGCAAGAAATAGAATAAAAAAAGAAGAGGAGAATAAATAGAAATGTTGGAAATAAAAGATATATGTTTTGAAAGAGATAATAAAAAGATATTAGATAGTATTAATTTAAAATTAGATACTAATAAATTTATAGCAATTACAGGTCCAAACGGTTCAGGCAAATCAACACTTGCAAAAATTATTATGGGAATAAATATGCCGGATTCTGGTAGTATTATATTTAATGGTAAAGATATAACAATTTTAAAGCCAGATGAAAGAGCAAAATTAGGTATAGGATTTGCATTTCAGCAGCCAGTTAAATTTAAAGGAATTACAGTATTTGATTTACTAAAAATAGCATCAAAAAAGGAAATTAATAAAATAGAAGCATGTAACATTTTATCAAAAGTAGGACTTTGTGCAAAAGAATATGTAGATCGTGAAGTAAACAGTTCATTATCTGGTGGAGAACTAAAAAGAATTGAAATTGCAACAGTAGTAGTTAGGAAATCAGCTATAACAATATTTGATGAACCAGAAGCAGGAATTGATTTATGGAGTTTTAACAACTTAATTGAAGTATTTGAAGATATGAGAAATATAATAAAAGGTACAACACTTATTATTTCTCATCAAGAAAGAATTTTAAATATTGCAGATGAAGTAATTTTAATGAAAAATGGAAAAATAGAAAAAATAGGAAATAGTAGCGATATTTTAAAAAAAGATTTATGTAAAAATGTAACTTGTTGTAAATTAAAAAAATAACAATTGTAGAGGCAGATCTTGCGTCTGCCTAAAGGCTTAAGGAGAAAACTGGAGAAATTATGCATTGTGTTAATATAACGAAAATAGAGCCAAGAAAGGAATGATAATAAAAATGGATAAATCAGACGAATACCTACTAAAACAAGTATCAAACGAGTTGGGAACAATTCGAAATGGTGCATATAATATAAGAAAAGACCGGAAAAGGAATCGAAAGAAAAATAACAGAAAATATAAATATTATTACCAAAGAAGATAAATCTGGAATAGATATAATTGTAAAAGAAAACACAAAATTTGAATTTGTACATATTCCTGTAATTATAACCAAAAGTGGGATTAAAGATATTGTATACAACGATTTTTATATTGGGAAACATGCAAATGTAGTAATTGTAGCAGGATGTGGAATTCATAATGATCATCATGAAAATTCTGAACATAATGGAATACATAGATTTTTCTTAGAAGAAGGAGCAAAAGTAAAATATATAGAAAAACACTATGGAGAAGGAAGAGGTGTTGGAAAAAGAATTCTAAATCCAGTAACACAAGTAGAATTAAAATATGGTGCAAATATGGAAATGGAAACGATACAAATAAAAGGAGTTGATTCTACTATTAGAAAAACAGAAGCAAAACTTGGGGAAAATACAAACCTAACTATTTCAGAAAAAATAATGACACATGGAGAACAATTTGCAAAAACAGAATTTTATGTTGAACTAAATGGACAAAATGCAAGTACACATGTTACATCAAGAAGTGTGGCAACAGAAGTTTCAAAGCAAGAATTCATTTCAAAAATATTAGGAAATACAAAATGTTATGCACATGTAGAATGTGATGCTATCATAAAAGACAAAGGAAAAGTAGTAGCAATTCCAGAAATAGATGCAAACAATGTAGAGGCAAATTTAATACATGAAGCAGCAATAGGAAAAATTGCAGGAGAGCAATTAATGAAACTTATGACATTAGGATTAAGCCAAAAAGAAGCGGAAGAAGAAATAATAAATGGATTTTTACGATAAAAAGAATAAAATTAACCTTGAAAAAATAAATGTTTTAATGTACAATAAAAAAAACAAAAATAACCAAAATAATTTTAGTTTTGTTATTTGGTGAAGGGAATGAAGTAAAAATGGAATTAATGGATGGAAAAACACTTGCTAAAAGTATCCGTGGAAATTTAAAACAGGAAGTAGATGAATTAAAAAGAGTAGGAATTAATCCAAGACTTGCAGTTATTATGGTTGGAGATGATAAGGCATCAAAGGTATATGTTAAAAACAAATCTAAAGCATGTGAAGAAATAGGTGTAGATTATAAGGAATATTTACTAGATGAAAATACTAGCATGGATGAATTACTAAACCTAATACATATTTTAAATGTAGATAAAAACATTCATGGAATTTTATTACAAAGTCCATTACCAAAACAGCTAGATATAAATGAAGCATTTAAAGAAATAGCAACTGAAAAAGATGTAGATGGATTTAACCCAATAAATGTGGGAAAACTTAGCTTAAATCAAGATTGCTTTGTATCATGTACACCATATGGAATTATAAAAATGTTAGAAGCATATAATGTCTCACTTGAAGGAGCACATGCAGTTATTGTAGGAAGAAGTAATATTGTGGGAAAACCATTAATGCAATGCTTACTAAACAAAAATGCAACAGTAACAATATGTCATTCTAAAACAAAAAACATAGAAGAAACAACAAAAAATGCAGATATACTAATTGCAGCTTTAGGAAAGGCAAATTTTATTAAAGGGAATATGGTAAGAGAAGGTGCAGTTGTAATTGATGTAGGGATTAATAGAAATGAAGAAGGGGCTATTGTAGGAGATGTAGACTTTTCCGAAGTATCAAAAAAAGCATCATACATAACACCAGTACCAGGAGGAGTAGGACCAATGACAATAGCAATGCTTATGGTGAATGTAGTAAAATCAGCAAAAGCAAGAATAAAATAAGGTTTAATTATTTATATGGGGGTAATAAATAATCAAATAAAATAAAAAAATCGAAAGGGAGCGAAGATTTACGCTCTCTTTGTTGTTTTTAAGGAGGAAATTTATGAAAAACAAAAAATATTGGATATGGTTATCTAGAATTGACGATCTAGGTCCAATAAAAATCAAACAATTGTTAGAAATATACAAAAGACCAGAAAGTATTTGGAAATTAGAAAAAAAGGAATTAACCCAAATAAAAGGCATTGGTGAAAATATTGCAAATAAAATATTAGATGAAAAATATAGGCAAAATTTAGAACAGTATATAAATTATATGGAAAAATACAATATAGGAATAATTACAATACAAGATGCAGATTACCCAAAAAGTTTAAAAGAAATTTATGATGTACCAGCAGTGTTATATTATAAGGGAAATAAAGAATTATTAAATAATAACAAAATAATAGCAATAGTTGGATGTAGAGATTGTAGTAAATATGGAAAAGAGGTCAGTACAGATTTTTCGTATAAATTAGCAAAAGAAGGAATAAGTATTATAAGTGGAATGGCAAAGGGAATTGATAGTTATTCTCATATAGGCTGTATTAAAGCAGGAGGAAAAGCAATAGCTGTTTTAGGAAGTGGAATTGATCAAATATATCCTAAAGAAAACATAGCATTATATAACGAAATAATAAAAACAGGAGGGTTAATTCTATCAGAATATGTAATAGGTACAAAGCCAAACAAATTAAATTTTCCAGCAAGAAACCGTATTATTAGTGGATTGAGTAATGGAGTAATTGTAGTAGAAGCAAAAGAAAAAAGTGGAACACTAATTACAGTAGATTTTGCTTTAGAACAAGGAAAAGACATATTTGTAATACCACGGAAATATTACGAGCAACAATTCATTTGGCACAAATGAATTAATAAAACAAGGAGCAAGATGCATTACATGTGTAGAAGATATATTAGAGGACATATATTAGTTAAAAATTTCTTAAAACACTTTAATTTTTCTATTATTTGTAATATAATATGCACATGTACTTTTGTATTACGAAGGAGGATATTTTATGAGTAATAAAAAGCAAACAAAGAAAAATCAAGATACACAAAAAGCAAAGAAACCAAATACAATTAAAGAAAAGAAGAATAATAAAGATAAAAAAAAGAAAAAACATCCAAAATTAATGTTATGTATAAAAATTATAATAGCATTAATAGTTATTTCAGTAATAGTTGGAGCAGGAGTTATTGCAGGTCTTTTTTTTGGATTCTTTGGTGATGACATAAAAATAAGTGTAGATGATTTAGACATAAAAATGGAAAATAGTGTTTTAATAGATTTAGAAGGAAACCAAATAGCAACCCTAAATGGAGATGAAAATAGAGAAATAATTACACTATCTGAAATGGGAGAATATTTACCAAAGGCATTCATAGCAATAGAAGATAAAAGATTTTATGAACATAGAGGTGTAGACCTTATAAGAACATTTGGAGCAACTGTAAAATATATAATGGGCAATTCAAGCTATGGCGGAAGTACAATTACGCAACAATTAATAAAAAATGCAACAGGAGAAAAAGATAAACATTGGTCAAGAAAAGTAAAAGAAATAGCAAAAGCATATCAAATTGAAAATGAAATGTCAAAAACACAAATATTAGAGGCATATTTAAATACAATACCTCTTGGTGGTGGAGCAAAAAATGTTTATGGTGTTCAAGTAGCATCAAATTACTATTTTGGTAAAAAACCAGCAGAGTTATCAATAGCACAATCAGCATATATAGCAGGGATTAACCATTCACCTAACCTTTATAACCCATTTAAAGAAACACCAAACACTGATAGGATAAAAAATAGAATAAAAACTGTTTTAAATGAAATGCTAGAACAAGAAAAAATAAACAAAGAACAATATGATAGTGCAGTAGCAGAAGTAGAAGCAGGTCTTGAATTTAAAGAAGGAAGTATTACAAGTAATAATTCATTAACACAAAATGAAGAAGCTGCAGTAAAACAAGTTGCAAAACAATATGCAGAAGAACATGGATTAGATTATGAAATAGCATTACAAAGAATAAAAAGTAGTGGATATAAAATTTATATTACAGAAAATAAAAAAATACAAAACATTTTAGATGATGCATATGGAAACAATAAAGATTGGGTAACTACAAAACAAGTAACAAGAAAAAAAGAAGATGGAAGCACATATAAAGAAACTATACAAATTCAATCAGGAATGGCAATAATAGATCATAAAACAGGATATGTTGTAGCAACACGTGGGGTTTTAGGAGAAAAAACAGCTTGGGGACAAAATCGTGCAACAGATTCAAAACATCAACCAGGTTCTTCTATAAAACCAATTGCAGTTATAGCACCATCAATACAAGAAGGATTAATTAATGCTGGAACAGTTATTGATGACACACCAGTATCATATGGAAGTTATGTTCCACATAATGATAACTGGACATATAATGGATTAATGAACATAAGATATATCTTAAGAGTATCAAGGAACATACCAGAAGTTAAAATGATGCAAAAATTAACACCTACAAAATCAATGGAATACTTAAAATCATTTGGAATAAGTTCATTATCTGATAAAGATTTAGGATTATCTCTTGCACTTGGCGGGGTATCTAATGGAATAACTCCATTAGAAATGGCAGGAGCATATGCAACAATTGCAAATAATGGTGTATATATAGAACCTACATTTTATATAAAAGTAGAAGATGCAAATGGAAATCTAATAATGGAGAAAAAACAAGAATCACATCGAGTATTATCTGAACAAAATGCATATATAGTTAAATCATTACTTACAGAACCAACAGGAACAGGAATAACAGGAGCAGCAGGAGCAACAGGAACAGGAGCTGTTATAAAAGGACAACAAACAGCAGGAAAAACAGGAACAACTAATGATTCAACAGCAACATGGTTTTGTGGATTTACACCATATTATGCAGCATCAATGTATTTTGGGTATGATGATCCAGCAGATGGAAAAAGATCGGCACCTAAAAGTGGCACTGTAGCAAGAAGATGGAGCAACATTATGACTAAAGCCCATGAAGGATTGGATTCTGCAAGATTTGAAAAACCAACAGGATTAGTTAATGCTACTGTTTGTAAAGATTCTGGTTTACTTGCAACGGATACATGTAAAGAAGACCCAAGAGGAGGAAGAACATATACAGAAATGTATGTAAAAGGAACAGTTCCAAAAGATAGCTGTACAACACATGTAAAATTAAAAATATGTAAAGATACAAATAAACTAGCAAATGAATTCTGTAATAATTTTGAAGAAAAAGTATTCATAACAAGACCAAATAGTGATACAGACACAGCATGGCAAAAAGCAGCAGATGCAGAATTTATGGCACCAATTGAAACCTGTGATATACATATAAAACCAGCAGATACAGTAAAACCTATTATAACACTAAAAGGAGAGGAGACAGTAATATTAAAATTAAAAGAAAACTATAAAGATGCAGGTGCAACAGCAAAAGATGATGTTGATGGCGATATAACAGATAGAATAAAAATAGAAATAAAACACAATGAAAAGCAAGTAGAAAAAATAGACACGTCTAGAGTAGGAACATATATAATAATATATACAGTAACAGATACAGCAGGAAACACAGGAACAAAAACAAGAACAGTAAAAATAGTAGATGAAAATACAAACACCAATACCAATACCAATACGAACACAAATACAAATACGAACACTAACACTAACACCAATACCAATACAGATACAAAACAATGATAGTATTTATAAAAAATAAAGTGAGAGCCTAAGCACCCTCTGTCAGGACTTTGTCCTGACACCTCCATTAAATAAAGGAGGCTGTCACAGTAGGTGACTGGGGGACTGATATAAATTAAAAGAAAGGACGGAAAACACAATATAATGGAATTGAGATTATATAATACCCTTACAAAAACAAAAGATGTTTTTAGACCATTAAAGGGGAATGAGGTAAAAATGTATTCTTGTGGTCCAACAGTATATAAAGATGCAACAATTGGAAATATGAGAAGCTACATATTTATGGATGTATTAAGAAGAGTATTAAAATACAATGGTTATACTCTAAAACATGCAATGAACATAACAGATGTTGGGCATCTTGTTTCAGATGCGGATGAAGGAGAAGACAAAATGCTAAAATCTGCAAAAGAAGAAGGAAAAACACCTTTAGAAATTGCCGATTTTTATACAAAGAGATTTTTAAAAGATTTAGAAGATCTAAATATAGATATGCCAGAAATAATTTGTAAAGCAACAGACCATATAAATGATATGATAGAATTTGTAAAAGGGCTAGTAGAAAAAGGATATGCATATGAAACAACAACAGCAATTTATTTTGATGTATCAAAACTAGACCAATATGGTGTATTATCAGGCATAAATCTAGACGACCAAAAGGCAGGAGCAAGAGTAGAAATAGATAATGAAAAGAAAAATCCATATGATTTTGCATTATGGATTAAAGCACCAAAAAACCATCTTATGAAATGGGATAGCCCATGGGGATTATGCTACCCAGGTTGGCATATCGAATGTTCTAGCATGGGAAGAAAATACTTAGGGGATGAATTTGACATTCACACAGGAGGAATAGACTTAATTCCAACACACCATGAAAACGAAATAGCACAAAATAAAGGATTAACGGGAAAAAATCCTGCAAGATTTTGGATACATGGAGAATACTTATTAATAGATGGTGGGAAAATGTCAAAAAGTTTAAGAAATGTATATTTACTAAGTGATATAGTAAAAAAAGGATATTTGCCACTTGCATATAAAATGTTTTGTTTTTCAGCAAGTTATAGAAACAAAATAAACTTTACGTGGGAAGCAATGGAAGCTTCAAATAAGGCATTAATTAAACTAAAAGAAAGTTATAAAAAACATTTAGAAGGAAATGAAGATGTGCAATATGAAGTTATAAATGAATTTGAAAATAAGTTTCATGAAGCAATTAATGATGACTTAAACATGCCACTAGCCATGAGTGTTGTATGGGAAGTTGCAAAATATAGTGCAAAATCTAAAAAAATTGCAGAACTTTTATTAAAATTTGATACTATATTAGGAATAAAAATAGATGAATTAGATGAAAATAAGCAAGATATACCAGATGATGTAGCCAAGTTAGTAGAACAAAGGAAACAAGCAAGAAAAGAAAAAAAATGGGAGTTATCCGATAAATTAAGAGATGAAATTAATAAAAAAGGGTATAATATAAAAGATTTAAAAAATGAAATGATTGTTGAAAAAATCTAAAAGACTATATATGTAAGAGCTTGCTACAATTAGCATCTTAAAATAAATTATTTGTAAAGAACCCCAAGTCACCTGCACGGTGACAGCCCCCTTATTAAAGGGGCTCTCTTGCAGGGCTTTGTAAGGACATTTGCATATAATAAAATAATACAAAATATTATTTTATACATAATATGTGTGTCTTACTACAAAAATCTTCAAAGACTTTAATAAAAGCTCCAATAACCATGGGGCTGTCACAGCAGGTGACTGGTGGTTATTTTAATACTATAGTGTTTGTAGATTAGAATAAAAATAAAGGGAGAAAAAAATGTCAGAAGAAAATGTAAAAGGTATGAATTTTTTTGTTAAAGTTATAACTAGTATAAAAGATTTTGAAAAATATTCAATTTTTGCAATAGAAAGAGTAAGAAAAGCAATTGGATATTTGGCATTACTAATTATTATATTTTCTGCTATATTATCAGGTGTATTTACGTATAAATTTAGTAATTCTGTAGATATGATTATGAATTATTTAAACAATGATATAAATGAAATAACCTATAATAATGGAATATTAAGCGTTAATTTTGGACAAGAGATAAAACATATAAATTTAGGTAGAGGATTACCTAATATAATAATTAATACTGGTATAACAAAAGAAAATGAATATAAAGAAGCAATTAGTAAATATGATAATGGAATAATACTTCTACAAGATAGAGTAATTTTAAAAAATGAAATGTTTACTAATGAATTACAATATAAGTATACAGAAATAGGAAATATTTATAAAATAAGTGAATTTGATAAAGAAG
>CAQOYX010000036.1 GCA_948852375.1 uncultured Clostridia bacterium | reverse complement strand
TTTTTGCTCTACTATTAATAAGTGTGGTGTTTGCGAATTCATATGTGCAAGCACTTTCAAAAGAAGAAAGATTGCAAGTGAAAAAAGAAATATTGGAACAAAAAGTAGAAGAAAATAAAATTACAGAAGAACAAGCTAATCAAATTTATAACAATATGCAAGAAAAAATGAAAGATCATGATAATGTTTGTCTGCAAAATCAAATCTGCCCACTATATCAACAAAATGATAATTGTATGCAACAAAATACGCAATGTTTACAACCAAAAAATAATCACATAAGAAACTGTGATAGTAGACAAAAATGTCATAATAGAATGTGTAATAACTAGAAATTAGAACGATAATCAAAAATAGTTACTGTATATCTAAAAGATAGAGTAACTATTTTTATATGATATGTATAAAATAAGAAAAGATAATATATAACTGAAAAATTACAAAAATGACTAGATGATATAAAGGCAAATAAAGTGTATTCTTTGGAAGAAACTTTTACTAAATTTATATCAAATCATATAGTTGGATATGGAATATTTAAGATAGAAAAGGCTAAAAAGAGCATGGAAAAATATATAAAATATAATTATAAATTAGAATTTTGACTATATGGTTTTTTAATATATATTGTATATAAAAAAAGGAAAAGAAAGTGTGAGAATTATTAGCTCCAAAAGCTGAACTTCTAATTGAGCTATCAAGCAAAGAAATATATAAACAGCAAAAAAGATAAAATACTAGATGAATGTTATAGTAAGATTTAATGCATACGATATTTAGAAAATAAATGATTATCCCCCAATTGTGTACTGGGGGATAATCATGGTCATACTCCTAAAACTTTTTTGAGTAAGGTTTCACCAAGTTATATAAATAAGTCTGGTACTATAACTAATCAAAAAAAATCGGGATATAACTCACACAGTTGTCTTTGGATTTCAATACAAACTTTTTCAAATTCATATTCATATCCAGTATTGATTTTTCTACTTAAATAATTGCTCCAATCTTGCAAAGACATCGACATTATTATACTCATAGCCTTAGTGCATAAATTAAACTCATTAGCCCTTTCTAATGTATAGTTTTTTTGGGGCGTAAGACTAAATCTTGATTTCCATGTCTCTCTTAAATTTAAAAATTCTTCAATATATGGAATATCAGATTCGTCTTGTATTACATATAACATGTCTATTGCAGATCTGGTTTTTGATGTTGTCTGTCTGCTAATATTAGCAGTACTACTCGTAAGCTCTAAAACAGTTTCTTCTTTTATTCCTGCAATAATAAAGCCTATGTGAATGTTATTCGCAATAGATTTTTCACCTCTAACCCTAAAAATATTTTCTACATAATCAGCAGAAGTAGCTTTAGAGTTAAGATATGTGAGCTTTGCATTTAATTCCATTCCTTTTTGTTCAGTTGACAGATTAAAAGCTTGTGCTATTTCATCAGGAATAAAGTCCTGCGTTTTGGAAATCATCATTACACCAAACTGGGTAACGTAACGATGATTTATTACATTACCACCAGTTAAAAGTATAAGATTTTCCGAAGTTGTCAAGTAATCCATATCTGAGTTCTCCTTACATAACCGAATAGAGATATTTTGCATGTTCTCTCAGGGTAACATCTGCCACTTTACAAGCAGAGTAACTTATAAAGCAACTGTCAAAATGAGGATAGACCTCGCGGTAGATGCCAAACTGTGCTTCACTGATGATTTTTTTAAAGAATAAGTAGTTCAAATCCTCTTTGTAAAGATCCTCAAAAGCATCGTAATCCTTGCTTTCTAAACAATCCATGTATGCAGAGATGTCCAACTTGTAGTCATAGGCAATTTTTGACTGGAAAGCATAAAATCTTTCTTTTGCTTTGTTAGACGGTTTGTCAGTGTAGGATTCAACCATATAGAATTCTTTGTAAATCCATTCAAAAATACAGTCTGCAATCTCTAATTCTGACATATCATTCGTAAGGTTCAATGCTTCGATAAGCTGAGAGGTAGTAGGCAAAATAACCTGATGACTTGTGCAAATTACCTTTGGCAGATATTGCAAAATATCTCTCTGCCATGCGAAAGTTGCTTGCGAAAAATGTAGCTGGCAGTTTGCATTGTGCAAAGACCAACTAAGGTCAGAAATATATACTGGTGAGAACCAGTTAGCATATTTCATAAAACCTTCATCTTCTCTTATATCCTTGTCATAGAAGGAAAGAGAACCAGTCGCAGCAAAAATAGCATTACCTTTAATGTTTGCCTTGAATTCCTTTTCACGCATGGGATAGAAGCCCTGATAGATGTTCTTCTTCTCGAAGTCATAATCTATCCCCTGCTTTTTTAGTTCATCCATGCAATACATGTCTGCCAAAACCAAGCAAATGCCCTCTCCAATTAATCGGTAGATGACATATACCTTTTTGTGCAAAGATGTGCAGTCAGAAATCTGCAAATCAGGAACCAGATTGTGAAATACATCGTGCGTAAAAAATGCTAGTTCGTGGATGAAATCACCTCTGGGAACTGCTGGAAGACCAGCGTTTGATAGAGGTTGCCAGTAGTTGAAGCTCTTCTTATTGTTAGTGTTACGCATGAACAGACCGTTGTTTACAGCCTGCATAACGAGGGAGAAGAGCTTAGGATTGGAGTACTGAATAGGAGCTATGTATTTGCAATTGTGCAAAACAAATTCTGTTAAGTCTGTGGAAAAATCAATCAGATTTTCAGTATTCCGCTTCAAGTAGTTGGTGGTAATCATAGATGTATCCTCCTTAAATTTAATTAGTTTATAACCTAATAGATTATGGCAAAATTATACCATAATTCACATAATTAATCAAGAAAATTAGTATGATTGCATAAATAAAGTTGCAAAAATAGATGGAAGAATTACTTTCAGGATTTAGACTAGATTTGTTGTTCAATGTTGGCAAATCTAAAAATAAATCTTATTTATCACCTCATTTGAAAAAGTTGTTAAAAGAAAATAAATTGCCCGATATTAGATGGTACGATTTTAAGAGCGATATTTGTATATTACTAAAAAATAATTACAGTCATAAAGCTGTATTCAGACTAATGGGACATGATAAGGAATTGATGTATATGGAGATCATCA
The DNA here is from genome assembly GCA_948852375.1 of uncultured Clostridia bacterium. The sequence goes on along the minus strand of CAQOYX010000036.1, from coordinate 12,885 downwards.
AAAAATTATAGAAGATTGTATTGAAGAATTAGAACCTTTCATAAATGAAGTAATACTAACCAGAGATACACACAATAGTTTTAATGAAATTTATATAATTGAAGATTATTTAAAAGAAATAGAAGAAGATATAGAAAAAGTTACAATTGAAAATATAATAAATGATTTTACTAATAATTATGAACATATTAGTATTATAGAAAATTATATTTTAACTGAAAATTTATTTACGCGAATTTAACAAAATAGCTTTTTAAGTCATATTGTTTTTTATTCCACTTTGTGCTATAATCTCTTAGAACATAGTACTTTGCGTCGATTTGTGTTAATTTGTTTGAAAAATCAAATTAGGTAACAAAAATTCGTGTAAACTTATTTTTAATGAATGAGTATGAAAATAGTAGTAGAAATAGAGTATATAGTGCAGTGAATACAGAAATGTTGAATTTGTATTGGAATATTGGAAAAATTATTATGGAAATTCAACATGGAGATGAAAGGGCAACATACGGTAATGCAGTCTTAGAAAAATTATCAGAAAAACTTACAAATGAATTTGGAAAGGGATTTTCTGAAAGAAATTTAGAGCGAATGCGTAAGTTCTATATATGTTTTCCAATTTCGACAACAGTGTCGTCGGAATTAAGTTGGTCTCATTATTTAGAATTAATAAAAATTGATGAAGAACCGAAAAGAAACTTTTATTTAAAAGAAACAATAAATTCAAGATGGAGTGTTAGGGAATTACAAAGACAAAAAAATTCATTATTGTACGAAAGATTAGTTTTATCAAAAGATAAAGAAAAAGTACTGGAACTAGCTGAAAAAGGACAAGTGTTAAGAACAGGAAAAGATTTAGTAAAAGACACTTTTGTACTTGAATTTTTGGACATAAAAAAAAATACAAAATATTTAGAATTAGATTTAGAAAAGAATATACTTGAACATTTAAAAGAATTTTTATTAGAACTTGGAAAAGGGTTTATGTTTGTTGGAAGTCAGGTTAGAATCACAATGGAAGAAGAGCATTTTTATCCAGATTTAGTATTCTATAATAGATTGCTTAGATGTTTTGTAATTATTGATTTGAAAATTGGAAAGATTACTCATCAAGATATAGGACAAATGCAAATGTATGTTAATTATTATGATAGAGATATAAAAAGTAACGATGAAAATAAAACAGTTGGTATATTATTGAGTGCAGAGAAAAACGAAATAGTAGTAAAATACACATTACCAAAAAATAACAATAGTATATTTGCTTCAGAGTATAAACTTCATTTACCAACTGAACAAGAATTAATAGAAGCAGTAGAAGAGGAGAAGAAGATTTTAGAATTGGAGGAAAAATCAGTTGATAAGGAATCCTTACTAACTGCAAATGATGACAAAAAATAAGAAAGTTTATCAAATTTGGTCGTCAGTGCCGACCGAATTCATATAAGCAATTTTGTTAATAAATATTTCAATATATATTTTAAACAAATAGTAATCTTGATATAATAGAAAAGAAAATGTCGGTGTAAATTCAACACAAAGAAAAATTTTAGAGTTGATAAAACAAAACCAAATATAACTCAAAAAGAAATAGCATCTAACTTAAAAACTACTGTAAGCACAATAGAAAGAAATATTACAAAGAATAGGAATAGATAAAGTTGGATATTGGGAAATTAAAAAATAAATAGGAGAAAAGTTATTATGGAAGAAAAATTAGAACTAAAAATATTAGATAAAGATGAAGAAGAGTTTGCTTTATGTAATGAAAATGGATATATACTTACAAGATTTTCAGTTGAGTATGAGAGAGAAAAAGCTATTATAAGTTATGATACAAAACCAGATTTCCAAAATAAGGGGTATGCTAGCAAAGGATTAAACTTATTGAAAAAGAAATTATTTAAAAGTAATAAAGTTTTTATATTAGAGTTAATAAATTTATCAGGTGAATATAGTCAGAAGGTTGCTGAAAATGCAGAGTTTTTCCCACGTGGTATTAGTTTGAATTGCTATCAAACAATTCATCCATATGCAGAAGAAATATTAGAAAGGCAAATGGCATCTATTAATACAGAAGATGGTAGATGTAAAAAACTATTGGAAAAGATACGAGGTATGAGAAAAATACAAAATAATGCTAAGCAAAAATTAGCAGATGAATTAGATAGACTAAGAAGAGAAAATGAAGGAGACCTAGATGAAGAATACAGACAAAGAATAGAAAAGAGAATAAAACATTTAGAAAAGATAGTAGATAACTCGATAGAAAGAGAGTAAATGGTAAAATATAAAGTTTGTGACCGCATTCGTGTAATTGCTATTTATGTTTACAAAAAAAACGAAAAAATTACACGAATTTTTGGTTAATAGATAACGTTTTTACTGGTCACAAAGGAGGAAAAAATGTTTAAATTAGTATCAGAATATAAGCCAACAGGCGACCAACCAAAAGCAATAGAATATTTAAGTAAAGGAATAATGGAAGGCAAGAAATTCCAAACACTTCTAGGAGTTACAGGCTCACGGAAAGACTTTCACAATGGCAAATATTATACAAAAAGTACAAAAACCAACACTAGTTTTAGCACACAATAAGACACTTGCTCGGACAACTGTTCAGTGAGTTCAAAGAGTTCTTTCCAGAGAACAGTGTTGAATACTTCGTTAGCTATTATGATTATTATCAACCAGAAGCATATATAGCATCATCAGATACATATATTGAAAAAGACTCTTCTATTAATGATGAGATTGATAAACTAAGACATTCTGCAACAGCAAGCCTTTTTGAAACTAAAGATGTAATTATAATATCATCAGTATCATGTATATATGGATTAGGTGATCCTATAGATTATGAAAACATGATAATATCATTACGTCCAGGTATGAATAAATCGAGAGATGAAATATTAAGAAAATTAGTAAAAATGCAATATGCAAGGAATGAAATGGATTTTAAAAGGGGAACTTTTAGAGCAAAAGGCGATATTATTGAAATTTATCCATCAGATCAGGGTGAAAAAGCGATTCGTGTTGAAATGTGGGGAGATGAAGTTGAAAAAATTTCAGAAATTAACCCTGTTACTGGTAAAGTAATTAATTTAAGAAACCATGTAATGATATTTCCAAATTCTCACTATGTAACATCTAACGAAAAAATGGAAAGAGCAATTAGTGATATAGAAAAGGAATTAGAAGAACGAGTAGCATATTTTAAATCGCAAAATAAATTAATAGAAGCCCAAAGAATTGAAGAAAGAACCAATTTCGATATAGAAATGATGAAAGAAACTGGATTTTGCCAAGGAATTGAAAACTATTCAAGACACATTAGCAGAAGAGAATCGGGAAGTGCACCATTTACTTTATTTGATTATTTTCCAGATGATTTTCTATTATTAATAGATGAATCACATGCCACAATTCCACAAGTAAGAGGAATGTATAATGGAGATAGAGCGAGAAAAGAATCTTTAATAAATTATGGATTTAGGCTACCATCAGCATTAGATAATAGACCATTAAAATTTGATGAATTTGAAAATAAAATTCATCAAGTTGTATTTGTTAGTGCAACTCCAGCAGATTATGAAGCTGAACATTCTAAAGAGAATGTAGTTGAACAAATTATACGTCCAACAGGTTTATTAGATCCATACATAGAAGTAAGACCAGTAGAAAATCAAATAGATGATTTAATTTCACAAATTCGAACAAGAGTAGAGAAAAAAGAAAGAATACTTGTTACAACATTAACAAAAAAAATGGCAGAAGATTTAACAAGTTATCTTGCGGGAATAGATATAAAAGTGAGATATATGCACTCAGAAATAAAAGCATTAGAAAGAATGGAAATTATACGAGATTTAAGACTAGGAGAATTTGATGTATTAGTAGGAATTAACCTATTAAGAGAAGGACTAGATATTCCAGAAGTATCACTTGTAGCAATACTAGATGCAGATAAAGAAGGATTTCTTCGTTCTGAACGTTCATTAATTCAAACAATAGGACGTGCTGCAAGAAATACAGAACGGTAAAGTTATAATGTATGCAGATGAATTAACAGAAAGTATGGAAAAAGCAATAACAGAAACAAACAGAAGAAGAAAAATACAAAGTGAATATAATGAGAAAAATGGTATTGTACCAAAAACAATAAAAAAATCTGTAAGAGATACAATAAAAGCAAGCATTGTAGAAGATATAGGAAGTGAATATGAAATTAAGAAAGATGAGGATATACCTGATATCATAAATAAATTAACAGATGAAATGTTAAAACATGCTACAAATATGGAATTTGAACAAGCTGCAGAACTTCGTGATAAGATAAAGGAATTGGAGAAATTATTATAAAGAAAGAGGAGATGTTTAAAGTTATAAAACATCTCCTTTTCTTTGAAAACTACCACCTGCCACAGCCTAATAGTTGCTATTTTGTAATCTGTACTTTGTACTTCTTATAAGAAACCGATTTTATTGTTGCAACAACCCTAAAATTTAAATTAGGAAATTCTTTCTTAACCCGATCGAACTCCTTGGGATACAGCTTCATTTCGATGATATCTGCAGAGAGTTTCTCCTCTATAAACTGATTTAAAAGACTACGAGTTCTTTCTTGCCGTGTTTTTCTATCTATTGAATCTAACATAATGACCTCCTTAATACAAAGTGGCAGGTGTTAAGCCTTTATGGGCTTATATAAATATTATACAGCTTTATGTAAAATAATGCAAGAAAAAATCATAAATTTTTATATTGTACTTTCTAAAGTTGTATGATAAAATAACAATGAATTTAAAATAGGAGTGAATTAGCATTGGAAGATAGACAAAGTTATATTAGAAATTTTAGTATAATTGCACATATAGACCATGGAAAATCAACTTTAGCAGATAGATTAATTGAAATGACAGGAGTTCTTTCTAAACGTGAAATGGAAAGCCAAGTATTAGATAATATGGAACTGGAACGTGAAAGAGGAATTACTATTAAATCTCAGGCGGTAAGAATGAATTATGTAGCAAAAGATGGAAAAAATTATACTTTTAATTTAATAGATACACCAGGGCATGTTGATTTTAATTATGAAGTATCAAGAAGCCTTGCAGCATGTGATGGTGCAATTTTAGTTGTGGATGCAAGCCAAGGAGTTGAAGCACAAACTCTGGCAAATGTATATCTTGCATTAGATAATAACCTAGAAATATTGCCAGTAATAAATAAGGTAGATTTGCCAAATGCAAGGTCTGAAGAGGTAAAAAAAGAAATAGAAGATATTATAGGAATACCAGCAATGGATGCTCCTTGTATATCGGCAAAATCAGGACTAAATGTAGACCAAGTTTTAGAAAGAATTGTAACAGATATACCTAGCCCGAAAGGTAATGAAAATTCAGAACTTAAATGTTTAATATTTGATTCCTTTTATGATAATTATAAAGGAGCAATAGCGTATGTAAGAGTAGTAGATGGAACTGTAAAAGTAGGAGACGAAATAAGGTTAATGGCAGCAGGCAAAGTATTTACTGTAGTAGAAACACGGTTATTTTGAGCCTGGAACCTATAAAAGTACAGACAAACTACTTGCTGGAGAAGTTCGGATACATTGCGGCAAGCATTAAAAACTTATCAGACATACATGTAGGCGATACAATAACACTAAATAACAGACCAGCATTAGCACCTTTAAAAGGATATAAGAAAGTAAATCCAATGGTATATTGTGGACTATATCCAGTAGATGGAAGCGACTATGAAAACCTAAAAATAGCATTAGAAAAACTAAAACTAAATGATGCGAGTTTGCAATATGACCCAGAAACATCAACTGCATTAGGATTTGGTTTTAGATGTGGATTTTTAGGTTTATTGCATTTAGAGATAATAGAAGAAAGATTAGATAGAGAATTTGATTTAAGTTTAATTACAACATCACCATCAGTTATTTATAAAGTACATAGAACAGATGGAATAGTAGAAGAACTATATAACCCAAGTGATTTACCAGCACCACAAGAAATATCATATATGGAAGAGCCTATTGTAAAAGCGGAAATCCTAACTCCGAAAGAATTTGTTGGAAATATAATGGAAATATGTCAAAATAGACGTGGTGTATATATAGATATGAAATATCTTGACCAGACACGAGTAACTCTTATTTATGAACTACCATTAAACGAAATAATATATGACTTTTTTGATAATTTAAAATCAAAAACAAAAGGATATGCCTCTTTTGATTATGAATTTAAAGAATATAGAAGAGCGGAACTTGTAAAACTAGATATACGAATAAACGGAGAAGGAGTAGATGCACTAAGTTTCATAGTGCATAAAGCTTCAAGTTATACAAGAGGAAAGAAAATGGTAGAAAAATTAAAAACAGTAATACCAAGGCAATTATTTGCAATACCTTTGCAAGCAGTAATAGGTGGGCAAATTATAGCAAGAGAAACAATATCTGCAATGAGAAAAGATGTACTTGCAAAATGTTATGGTGGAGATATAACAAGAAAGAAAAAATTACTAGAAAAACAGAAAAAGGGAAAAAAGAAAATGAGTCAAATAGGAAATGTAGAAATTCCACAAGAAGCATTTTTAAGTGTGCTTAAACTAGATGAGGAATGAAAAGAATTATAGAGTAAAGAGTAATTTATTTTAAATTTGAAAATTTAAGTCTTTGTAAAAGAGAGGAGAAAATAATGAAACAAGGATTAAAAGAAGAAAAAGAACTAAAAAATAAAAAAATAGGACAAAGTAAAACTAAAAATATACCAAAAGAAGAAAAGGAAGAAAATTTAAAAAAAGATAAGAAACATAGTAAAGTTAAAAAAGAAGAAAGTCAAAGTAAAACAAAAAAACAAGGTAAGAATAAGAAGGAAAATGAGAAAAATAAAGCTGGAAGGCAAAAAAAAATAAAACAACAAAGTAATGAAGAAAATAAAGACAAAGAACAAGATAGAGAAAATAAAGAAAAAAAAACAACGAATAAAGAAGAATATGAAGACCAAGTAGAAGGCAGAAATGCAGTATTAGAATTATTAAAATCTGGTAAAGATGTTAACAAAATATATATTGAAAAAGGAGAAAAACAAGGTTCTATTAACAAAATAATTGAACAAGCAAAAGAAAGAAAGATAGTGCTTGTAGAGATACCAAAAACAAAATTTAATGCCATGGCACAAACATCAAATGCACAAGGAGTTATAGCAACAGTTCCGCCATTTGACTATTGTGATATTTATGATATAATGGAATTTGCAAAAGAAAAAAAAGAAGAACTATTTATATTAATACTAGATGGAATAGAAGATCCACATAATTTAGGCTCAATAATAAGAACAGCAGAAACAGCAGGAGTTCATGGAATAATCATACCTAAAAGAAGAGCAGTTCGGAGTAAATTCAACAGTAAGTAAAGTATCAGCAGGTGCAGTACAGCATATGAAAATTGCAATGGTTAACAATATTAATGATACAATAGATACATTAAAAGAAGAGGGGGTTTGGATTTGTGGAACGGATATTAATACTAGCAAATACTATTATGAACAAGACTTAACAGGACCACTTGCAATTGTAATTGGAAGTGAAGGATATGGAATGAGTAGACTAGTAAGAGAAAACTGTGATTTTTTAGTTAAAATTCCAATGAAAGGAAAAATAAAATCGTTAAATGCTGCTGTTTCAGCAGGAATAGTAGTATATGAAGCAGTGAAACAAAGGATTAGTGAGTAAAAAAGTGAAGATATCGAAAGATAATCATTCATATTATGAAGGAGAGAAAATGATGAAAAAGAGTAAAAGTAAATTAATTATAGCTATAATAATAATTTTAGTATTAGTTATAGCAATATGTGCAGGTGCATACCTATATTTATCAACTGATTTATTTAAAGGAAATCAAGAACTATTTTTTAAGTATATGGCAAAAAATAGTGAAATCATTCAAAAAATGGATGAAGATAACAGTATAGAGATAGAAAAAAATATTAAAAGTGGTAAATATACTACAAATTCTGAAATAACATTCAATATAGAATCTAATGATACACAAATTGCAAATGAAACAGTGTCAGCAGGAAATTTTGGAATAAAATATTCTGCAAAAACAGATGCACCAAATAATAGAAAATCAAGTCAAGCAACATTAAAATATTCAAACAATGATTTATTTACACTAAAATATATAAGAAATGAAGATTTATACGCATTAAAATCAGATGAAGTTGTTAATAAATATTTAGCATTAGATAATAACAATTTAAAAGAATTTGCCAAAAAACTTGGAGTAATAGATACAAGTAATATTCCAGATAAAATAGAATGGGTCGACATAGAAAAGTTATTATACATAAGTGGAGAAGATGAAAAAGCAATACTAGAAAAATATTCCGAAGTAATAAATAAAGAAATACCAAAAGAAAAATATAAAAATCAGAAAAATGTAAAAATAAATGTAGAAAATAAAGAAATAGTTACAAATGCATATTCGTTAGAGTTAACTGGAGTTGATTTTGCAAAAGTATTGATAAATATTTTAAATACATTAAAAACAGATGATTTAACAATGTCTATCATGATAGACAAGATAAAGTTATTAAACTCTGAAATGGAAGTTTCTACACAAGAAGTATTAGAAGAAGTAAGACAAAAAATACAAAATGTTATAGATAATTTACAAGAAATAATAGATAATCAAAGCATGCAAGAAGAAATTTTAAAAATAACAGTATATGAAAATAATGGTGAACTCATAAGAACAGAATTTGCGACCAAAGACAATAAAATATTCATTGATTATGAACAAAATGATAATTCATCAAGAATGATTGTGTCATTTGATATGAAAAATAATAGCATAAAGGATAGTAATTATAGAGATATAGATGCTATAAATGAAAAAGATACAAATAATTCTTCAAACATACAATTAAATGATTTAACACCACAAATGCAAATGACTGCAACGATGAATAATATTGATAAAAGAACGTTAAATACAAATGAAATTAGCAGTATAGGAAACAGAATAACCAATATGTTTAATTTAAGCAAAATAGAAATAGCAAAACAAACACAAAATGGGGAAAATACAGAATTTGTAATATTTACATTTGGAACAGGAGAAGATGCACTAAAAATTTCAGCACAAAATAAAAGAACAGTAGGGCAAAATATACAAGATAATACAATAATAAATGTAAACATGAATGATTATACATATATTACAGCAAAAGTAAATACAACTATAGAACCAGTAAATGATATACAAATAGAGGAACTTACAAAAGAAAATTCAGCAACAATAAATAATTTTTCTAAAGAATACATAGAAAATTTATCAGAATCAATAGTAAAAAGATTGCAAACACTATTTACAAAAAAGATGGAACAGATAGGAAAGCCTCTTACTAACATAGGAGGAATAACGCAACAACCAGCACAGCAAACTGATGCTATGGATATACAAGTATTTAATAGTAAATTTATGCCATATGAAGGAAAAGAAGTATCAGGTTCAAATGTTAAAACACTAATAAATTTAGTTAATTCAAATAATATAACATATGCAAGTGATACATCAAAAGTTGTAAATGTTAGCATACCAAATCAAACAGGAGAAACAATAACTACAACAACACCTGATGATACATATATAAGTACAAGTGATAAATACACAGTTACATGTGAAAAAGATGCAAATAGTGGATATGTAAATAAAATAATTATAACTAAAAATAGTAACATGACAATACAATAATTTATAATAGTCATAAAAAAGTAACACAAATTTCATAAAAATATAAAAAACGATAAAATAATTAGTATTTTGCTAAATTTTATCGTTTTTTTTATTAAATTAGTATTGCAATAAATTGGTTTTACTGATATGATAAAAAGAGATATAAATAGAATAAAACCTTAAGCAAGGAGAAAAGTATGATAGAATTTAGAAACGTTAATAAGGTATATGGTACTGGAACAGAAGCTGTTCAAAATGCTAATTTTGTAATTGATAAAGGTGAATTTGCATTTTTAGTAGGTTCATCAGGTTCACGGAAAATCTACTTTAATTAAACTTATATTAAAAGAAGAAGAGCCTACATCAGGAAATATCATTATTAATGGAAAAGACACCACTTTCTTAAAACAAAACAGAGTACCATATTTACGTAGAAGCATGGGAATAGTATTTCAAGATTTCAGACTTTTACCCGATAAAACAGTATATGAAAATGTAGCTTTTGCAATGTACATAGTAAAAGCTACACCAAAACATATAAGAAGACAAGTACCAATGGTACTATCACTGGTAGGACTAAGTGGAAAAGCTAAAATGTACCCAAATGAACTATCACGGAGGAGAGCAACAAAGGGTAGCACTAGCACGTGCACTTGTAAACAATCCATCTATGTTAATAGCAGATGAGCCTACGGGAAACTTAGATCCAGATACAGCTTGGGATATTATGATGCTGTTAAATGAAATTAACATGAGAGGAACAACCGTAATTGTTGCAACGCATGCAAAAGATATTGTAGACAGGATGAAAAAAAGAGTAATACAAATAGAAAAAGGTAACATAGTAAGAGACGATAAAAAAGGTGGTTATGATAGTGAGATATAATATTATAAGTTATTTTATAGGAGAAGGATTTAGAAATATATTCAAAAATAAAAAATCCACAGTTTCAGCTCTTACAACAATGTGCTTATGTATGTTAGTATTTGGAATGTTCTTTATAATAAGTGAAAATATAAATAACATAATGAATACAGTAGAAGATGCACAAGGTATGACTGTATTTTTTAAATCCAGTGTAACAGGAGAAAAAGTACAAGAATATGGAACGAAAATAAGTAAATTAGAGGGAATTAATAAAATAGAACATATGTCAAGAGAAGAAAATTTAAACGACTTAAAAGAAAGCTTTAAAAATAATGCAAGTGCTATAGAAGGGTTTGAATTTGAATTACTTGGAGAATCATATAAAATTACACTCTCAAATTTATCAAAAAATGAATCTATACAAAATGAAATAACTCGGAATAGTAGGAGAAGATCTAGATGAAATAACCAGTAGTAATAAAGAAATAGAAATTCTTATGTCAATAGGAAAAGGTGTAAGAATATTCACATTAGCATTATTACTTGTATTAGTTACAATATCTTTAGTTATTATTGGAAATACAATAAAATTAACAGTACATGCAAGAAGAAAAGAAATATCTATTATGAAATATGTAGGTGCAACAAATAGTTTCATCAGGTGGCCATTTATTGTAGAAGGTATTATAATAGGAGTTATAGCAGCACTTATTACAGTTTTAATTGTTGGACTAGCTTATAATGGACTAATACCAAAATTAGCACAAACAGAAGTAGTAAAAACATTAGAAATAACATTCGTTACATTTAATGATATGTTTAATATGATTATTACAGTTTACCTTTTACTAGGAATTGGAATAGGAACAATTGGAAGTATAATGTCTATGAGAAAATATTTAGAGGTATAGGGAGGATAAAGAATAATATGAAAAAGAAAATATTAATAAGTTTAATTTTAGTATCATTATGTTTTAATATGAGTATGTTTTCATTTGCGGTATCAACTCAAGATTTACAAAATCAAAAAAATGATGTAGCAAATAATAAAAAGGAATTAGAAGAAGAAAAAGATCAAGTAGAAGAAGCAAAAAGCCAAGCATTAAAGAGAATTGAAGAATTAAGTACACAAATATCTGAAAGTGAAACAAAACTAGATGACTTAAATAGTAAAGTAAAGAAATTAGAATCATCAATTGCAACAAAAGAAAAAGAATTAAAAGAAGCAGAAGAAAAGCAAGAAAAGCAAGAAAAAACTTTAGAAAAAAGATTGATAGCACAATATAAAACTGGAAAAGTATCATATTGGAGTATATTATTAAACCCAAGCGGATTTTTAGATTTTTTCTCTAATGTACATAATATAGAAAAAATAGCTAAAATAGATGCAGAATTAATAGAAAGTATTGAAATAGAAAAAGAAAACATACAAAAAGCAAAAGAAGAATTATCTAACCAAAGAAGTGAAGCAAAAGCAGCAAAAGCAGAGGCTGAAAAAGAAAATACTATACTAAAAAATGCAAAAGCTGTAAAAAATAGTGAAGTAGCAAAATTATCAGAAGAAGAGAAATCACTACAACAAAAAATTGATGAATACCAAGATGAAATGAATAAAATAGAAGCAGAAATTAGAAGAATAGCTTCAGCAAATAGTCCATCAAATGGAGCCACATTTAATGGAAGATTAGCGTGGCCATGTCCAAATTATTCAAGAATTACATCATATTTTGGAGGAAGAACATCACCAGGTGGAGGAGTTGGCTCTAGAAATCATAAAGGAATGGATTTTGGAGCATCACATGGTACTAGTATAGTTTCAGCAGAAGCAGGAACAGTAATAACAGTATCAAATAATTGTAAACATGATTATCCAAAAACAGTATCAACAAAATGTAGTTGTGGTGGAGGATATGGAAATTATGTTATGATTAGCCATGGTAAAGGATTAGTTACACTATATGCTCACTGTGCAAGTATAAATGTATCAGTAGGACAAAAAGTATCAAGAGGACAAGTTATAGCAGGGGTCGGAACAACAGGATATTCAACAGGAAACCACTTACACTTTGGAGTTTTATTAGGTGGTATATATGTAGATCCATTACCATATATTCAATAAAAAACAAATTAGGACGGGGAAAAGAATAAACACGTCCTAATTTTATACATCTATTAAAATGTAAGAGGAAACAAAAGACTTTAGAAACAAAGTCTAATATTATTATGTGAAAATTTTATAAAATTATACTATAAATTA
>CAQOYX010000035.1 GCA_948852375.1 uncultured Clostridia bacterium | reverse complement strand
TGTCATTTAATAGTTTTTTTATTTCCTGTATATTCATTTGTTTTCCAATATATTTATTTCTAAATTCACTTACAAATTCTGATAATTGTTTACCATTCATGTCTAATCTCTCCTATAATCAATTTATTACATTTCTTCATTTAATTCTTGTTTTAAATTATCTAACATGTCCTTTATATCTTCTTCAAAAACTGTTCCAGCAGCTAAATCTATAAACCATTCTTCTGTTTCTTTAACATATCTTGCTTGAAATTTTTCTGAAGCCAAATGTGTTTCTGACAAATTGTGTAATCTATCTGCTAATTTTACCATTCTTGCCATATCATTTTGCTTGATTCTATTAATGTAATCTGACATTACATATCCCTTTTCTTTTGTTATCAATTTTACTGCATCTGCAATTTCTTTATTTGAAATTTGAACTAGCTCTTCATAAGTAGTATTCGTATCTTCTAATAAATCATGAAATAAACCCACAATTTGATAATCTTTTGGAAAACCTCTCTTATATAAAATGTTACTTACTTCTAGTGGATGTATATAATATGGTGTTCCTTGTATTCTTTTTTGACCTTTATGTTTTTCCTTAATAAATTCAATATAATTATCTAATTTCATACATTTTCCTTTTCATTACTATAATTCATAAATGTTTGCCTTTACTATAATTCTTTGTATCTTACTTTTTTCTTCTAGTGATATTTCCCATATACTTCCTGCAATGGATCTTTTTATTTTAAGTTCTTTGGTTGGCTCGCCAATTAATTTGTTTAGTTGCTTTTGTAATGCCACCTTATTAGTATAAATGACCAATTTATTTTCGTGATACAACACATTAATTGTTGTTTCTGTTTCTTCTTTGATAGGTTCTTTATATATTTTCATAACATTCCTCTATTTCTGTTATATTCGATTACTTCTATCTTCTGTAATGTTATTTTTTTGATATGCAATCCTTTATATCGTTATCAGTTATTTGCGAGATTCCTTCTGTCTTTCCTTCATTATTTACTATTTCTACTTTATAATGAACTTTGTCAATTTCTCCTAAAATAGTTGCTTTATTTCCATTATTCAACAAAACCACATCAAAAACTTTGTATCGCATTTATTTCTCCTTATTTTCTTTATATCCAGTTTTCAAATTTACTTAATATTCCACTAAATTCTTGTCTTGTTTTATCCATATCGCCATTTTTATAGCTTTTACTCATAATATCCTCTGATATACTATGCACAAATTTGTTACACTCTTCTCTTGTATATTCTCTATTTTCAATAGTACCTACTATATTTTCTATTTTTCTTATTTCTTCTGTGTCAAATACTTCATATGGATTCATCTAATTTTCTCCCCTTTTAATTTATTCTTTTATTGCTATTATATATTGATTGTCTTCTACTTTTCTATTTGCATTTTGATAAACAAACCTTGTACCTGTAAAATAAACATTATATCCCATGTTTTGTAACTTGTTTCTACTCCATTCTAAAAACTGGTCAACATCTTCTTCTGATACATTATTTTTCACTCTAAGATCGTAAAAAGTACAAACCATGTATTCTTCATTTTCTTTTAATTTGCTATTCCAATATTCTTCTACAAATTTTACTGTCATTTCTATCACCTTCCATTTTGTAAATCTTAAATGACAATGCAATCATACCACATTTTTTCTAAAAATTAAAGCTATTAAAAATTTTTTCCATTTTTTTAAGTTATTTCTACTAGAAATCAATGTGGAATTGGAATAAATTTATGCCGAGAAAAACATTGATTTCCTTTTCCTTTTATAATAACTAAAAGGCAACTAGCACATTTATCGGTTAGTTGCCTTAATTGATAAAAAAAATTATCCCTCGAAGATTTCTCCTACTTTGTTTATAGCATTTATTAAATCATTATATTCTATTCCTTCAGCATAAAAATTATCTTTTTGATACCTTTTCCATTGCTGTTGCATCTTGCTATCGTTTTCGATTTTATCTACTACTTTCTTCCAGTTTTTTATTATTTCATTTGTTTCTCTATGTTGTGCTGTTAAAGTTATTGCATCTTTTAAAGTTTTATTATCAATAATTTTACTTTGAGTATTTATAAGCATATAAACATCATAATAATCCCTAATTCTTGTTGAAAGCACACCTCTTTTTATGATTGCCTCAAATTTTTCTGCAATAATAGTTTCTACATTGTATGACCATATTTGTATTTTTCTATCTTCTAGCATTAATGTAAAACTATATTCAATTTCTTTATATGTAATTTTATCTCCAGTTGTAATATCTATTTTCATTATAACTGGCATTTCATTGTTATATCTTGCTTCAAATGTAATTCTATACCCACCATAATCATCATCTTCTCTAATTAAATCTACTTTATTAATTTTAAAAGTTACATTATCATCAATTTCTATATTACATATTTCTAACATAATATTTGAGATGTTCTCTTTTGTTAATGAAAATCCTTTTATGGTTGTATCCATATCCATTGTAGTTCTACTATCAATTCCAAGCATTGCAGATATTAACATTCCTCCCTTTAATATAAAATTATCTTTATATTTTGAAATTGATATTCTTTCTAGTAATCTTTCTAACATATATGTTTGTAGGACTAGTTGTGCTGCCACATTATTTTCTTTTGCCAAGTTGTTTATTATGGCTTTAAAGCTCATTGCATTCCTTTTCAATTATAATACCTCCATATAATTTCTTAATATATTTTCTATCTTAAATTTCTCTGCATATTCATATAATAAAACTAAATTCTTATTTTTCTTTTTAATATATCCTTTTACTGCATCATTAAATATTTGTGGATCAATTTTATTTCTATCTCTAATAATGTCACATATTGTTCTTTCCATATCATATATTTGTATTGTTGTTCCATCTTGTAATTTCATTTCTTTTAACCCTAAAAGATGCTTCTCTTCTTTTATGTAATGAATCTTTATAGAATTATCATGTACTGTTATATAACTTGGAAATGTCATATCTAGTTTTATTGGTGTTCTATCTGTTAAATCATAAAAATACAATGCTGTATTATGTGAGAAGATTCCTTTTTTATATTTTTGTCCTAAAATATAAAATTCATTTACTTCCTTATCTTCTTTTACATATATTCCTTTTGACACTTTTCTTAAATACCCAGTTTCTTCTAATTGTTTTATATATTGTCTATGAATATTATTTTTTTCTGCTTCTTTTACCAACAATACACCATTATTATTTTCTACTAATTCCTTAATCTTTTCTATATTATCCATTTAATCACCTTCTTTTTTTGACGACTATACCCATATTATACATCATATCGGTATGATTGTCAATTTTTGATTATATAAATAGAATAATATTATTAATTGTTTATAACTTTTTACATTTCTTCTTCCTCTTCTGTTTGTTCTACTTTATTATGCTCTTCTTGTTGTGTTTTTTCTTCTTTTGGCTTTAGTTTTTCTTGTGTAAATTTTTCTTCTACTTTTTCTAAGTATTCTTCTGTATTGCTTAATATATTTGGATTATCTTTCAATATATATGTCATATACTTTTCCAACTCTCTAGGTATTACTTCTTTATATAACTTTTTCTTATATTCAACATAATCTTTATTAGAATAGTCAAGTTTATATGTACAAAATTCATAGCAACTAATATGTTCTATATTAACAATTTTTCCAAAGTAATATTTTTCTCTCCATCTAGCAGACTCATATCCATTTATAAATTCAAATGTTCCTCTTGCATCTTCTTCTGGAAATAAATCCCACAGTTCTTTATCTCCCAAAATTTCTTCTGAAACCTCATCTATAAGTTCGCCTTTTGAAAGATATATTTCTTCACAATCTATGCTTTTTGAATATATTTCCTTTAATTGCACATCTTCATAGTTTAGTTCTTTATATAAAAATTCTAATCTGCCTAATGTCATTTCTTCCAATTTAGGTCTTAATGTTTGCAAGATTTTATTTGCTATATTACTTTTTAAATTTTCATTTGTTTCTTTTAACTTTTCTATAGTTCGTGTGTTTTCATTATTAGAGTATAAAGCATATTCATAATTATCTGCTAATTTATCATGACTTTCTCCTAGCTTTGAATATTCTTGTTCTAATATATTGTGATTATTTTGTAGTTTCTTATAATCTTCAGTTAAGTTTGGATCTAAAACATTTATTATTTTATTTTTTATCCTATCAAATAATCTCATCTTTAGGTCCTCTTACTATTTTCAAAATTTAGTTTTACTTTATTGTCTTCAATTATTAAACTTGCTGAAAAAGTTTTACCTTGTTTAGATTTAAAGCCTTTTATTTCTTTTGTTTTCCCTTTTTCTAATAATTCTTTAATTATTGTACTACTTAACTTTTTACTACAAATTTGTTTCCATATACTAAAACCACAATTTTCCCAATCTTCACAATAATAGCTTTTATTATTTTCGAGCATATCTTTTTTACATATAGGACATTTTCCTATTGCCGTCTTTTTAAATTCTGTTATTTCTGCTTTTTTGTTTATTCCTTGTTTAACCTCTTCTTTTACTCTTTCTAATATATTGTCTATACTATTCTTATTATTATAAATTGCTTTTAAATCTTTACTTATTTCTACTGTTTTTTCTTTATATAAATTTATTCCTAACTCTTCTAATATTTCAATTAGTTTGATTCCTTTATCTGTAATTTCCAAATTGCTTTTGTTTTCTATAATATATCCCTCTTGTTTTACCTTTTCGATAATTCCAGCACGAGTAGCAGGTGTTCCTATTTCGCATCCTTCCATAATTGCTATATAATCTTCATCTGTTGTTTCATCTTCCTTTTCTCTCTTTTCCTTCTTAAATGGATTTTCATAAAAATTATTAAGCTCCGCTTCTGTTACTTTTCCTGGAGGAGTTGTTGTTTTTTCTACAACCTTAAATTTAATATCAATCTCTTCTCCTTTTAAGAAATTAGGAATATCTTTTTCTGTCAAATCATTTTCAAATTCTAAATAACCCTTTTGTTTAATAACAGTTCCTTTTATCTTGCCTTCTAAAGTTTGATTTTTGAATTTTACTATTTGTTCTTCTATAACACAGTCATCTTTACAGAAATTTGCTAAAAATCTATTTCTAATCGAATTATATAGTTTGTTTTCATCTTCTGTTAATTCTTTATTATCTACTTTATTACCAGTAATAATAATTGCACTATGAGATTCTACTTTTTTAGAATCAAATATTTTCTTGTCATCTTTCATATCAATATTTAGATTTTCTTGTTTTACCAATTTATTGATAATTTCTTTTACTTTGTCTTTTTCTTCTTCTGTTAAATATTCTGAATTTGTGCGAGGATATGTTGTATATGTTTTTTCATATAATGATTGAGCATAGTTTAATGTGTTACTAATTTTTATCTTATATTTATTAAACATATAATTTTGTAATGTTTTTAACGAAAATAACTTTTTAGGCTTTTTAATTAATTCTTTTTGTTCTATATCTAAAACTGTTATTTTTCCATTACTTATTTTTTCTGCTGCTTCTAGCATATCTTTCTTTTGTTTTTCTTCTTGTCCTTTTTCTAATTTTACTTTATCTCCAAGCTCTATTTTTATTTCTTTATTATCTTTCTTTATTATTCCTTCAAGTTGTATATATTTTTCTTCTTTAAAGTTAATTATTTCTTGCTCTCTATCATATATAAACTTAACTGTTGGAACAATAACTCTTCCTACTGGAAATTTATCTTTTGCTTTTATACTAACAAATCTCGAAAAGTTGATTCCATAAATCCAATCTATATAAGTTCTCGCTAAACCTTCTTTGTACCAATTCTCTGTATCTTTTATATCTCTTAAATTATTAAGTTCTTCTTGTATTGTACTTTCTGCTAAATCTTGTAATAAAATTCTTTTTATTGTTTTTTGAATCTTGTTTTTTCTAAATATGTCATAGATTAAGTTATTTACTAAAACTTCTCCTTCTCGGTCATTATCACCACAATTAATGATTATATTAACTTCCTTTTTTAAAATTAGCTTTTCTATTAGATTATATCTTTCTCTAATTCCTTTTTGTGCCTTTATCTTCCATTTAAAATCTTCTGGGAAATATGGTAGGTCTTTTATATTCCAAACTTTAAATTCTTTATTATAATCTTCCATTCTATATAATTCTAATAGATGACCATATAATGATGTTATAATATAATCTTCATTTTCGTAATATTCTTTAGTCTTCGTACATCCTTTCAAGGTTCTTGATAATTCTTTCGCTACACTCGGCTTCTCCGCTATTATTAATTTTTTCATATTTCTTTTTCTCCTTTAAATTTTTCAAAAATAATAATTGCTGCATATCCTCTTCTGCTCTTTCTTCTTCTGTCTTATTTAAACTAGCTCCTCTAATTAGTAAGTAATCTAATACAGATATTATTATTGATATTATGATTAATATTTTCCAAATCATTTTTATCTCCTTTATAATGTTATTGATTATGTTTTAAAGCATAGTTTTTTATATCTACTTTTATATTTTCTACATACTTCTGATAATTTTCAGGAGTATTCTTAACATAGAATTTACAATTTTCACATTCTTTTGTTTTTAATATTGAGCAGTTTGATTTCTTTATAAACAAACAATCTCTTTCTTCTGTCTTCTTTACATTTAAAATATTTTTCATTACTTAATCCTTTCAAAGTTCATTAAGTGTATTGCTGAACTTCTTTGTATATCTATTCACCTAATGAACTCAAATTATATTTTCCAGTTCATTTAGTGAATTCTTTTGCAGTTTTATCGTTCATTTAGTGTACTTTCGCACTCTCAAAGGCATTTTTTCTCCATTCATTTAGTGAATTTTCACATCATATTTGCTTAAAATTTTTGTTCTTTTATTAAATCTTGAAGGCTTGTCCTTCAATGTGTGTAGGCGATATGTTAATACTCGCTTTCCTGCCCTCATTTTAATGAGGGATTTTTTATAAGCTATGGTTTCATAGCTCTTTTATTCCCAGTTCACAGCAGTTCACTTAGTTAGCCTTTAGTCGAATTTAATCCCATACATTCCTAGTAATCTTGGTGCAAGTTCTTCAAAAAGCTCATCTCGATCTTTATAAAAGGTTTTTGGACTAGAGTAACCAACTTTTACTTCTGAAGGTTTTACTCCCTCCATGTACATTTCTTTAAGTAATTGTGCTTTTCTTATGTCTGCAATTACCCTTGAATCTGTTTTTTCATCTATGTAATCATTAAAAATATCTGTTAAAAATCCAACTAATATTTCTGTATTTACTTTACTTTTATATACTCTTTCAAGGAAAGTTTCATTTTCTGTAAAATTGTTTTTCATTATGTCTTTAATTTGTTGTCTTTCCATCGTTTTAAATTCTTTGTTAGTAAAGTTTATTGTTTTTATAAAGTCATTTAAACTTTTATAACTATTTAAAATAGCCTCTGTCTTTTGTAACCTTTCTTCATTCCATTTATTTTTAATTTCTTCTAGTGTTTTCTTTGATATTAAAGTTTGTTTTCTTTCTAGTGTTTCTTCTACTATTTTCTTAATTTCTTGAATAAATTCTTTATCAAGCTCCATATTAAAGCCTCCTTAAATGAATTTATCCCAATATTATTTTTAGTAGTCTTCTACTGTATTCTCTCCTTGCTTCTTGTCTTATTAATTCAAAATAACTATCTAATGTTTGAAAAGCAAATTTGTCTATCGTTTTTGAATTATATTTTTTCTCCATTTCTTCAAGCATTTTGTTATTTAATTCTTCAAATTTATGTCTTTTAGTTAAGTACATATCTTCTATCATTTTTTGGTCCATTATTATTGTTTTACATATTTCCATACTCTTTGTTTTAAAGTCATGTTCTGACATATTATCAAGTTTATTCAAATTACTATTAACATTATAGGTATTAATTTCTTGCATTTTTCTTCTCCTTTTCATCTATTTTATTAATTTTCCAATTCATTCTCCTCTGTTTCTTCAGTTTGATTATTCTGTTCTATCATATCTTTTAAATTTTGTTTTATTTCATTATATCTTTGTTTTGATATAAGATTCTCTGTAAAATATGGAACTAACTCTTTAAAACTTTTCTTTTTATCCATTTCTAAAAATAGCCTTGTATCAAAACTAAATATTGTTTCAAAAGAACTAATATTAGATGTTAATTCAATTTTTTTTAATTCATCAGTACATAATGAATTAAAGTATTTTTTTACATCTTCTAAATAATCATCTTTTCTTAACTGTTTTTCATATTCATTTTCTGTTAGTATTCCTACTTCTCTTTTTGCTCCTAAATCAAATATTCTAAATTTATAGTATGTTTTTACACTATTGATTACATAATATAATTTTCTACATATAAATTCATCAATCTCATCATATTCCATAAAATTATCCTTTCCAAAACTTCTTCCTTTTTGGTACTACTGGAAGCAACATACTTCTTTCTTTTTCTAAGATTATTTCATCTCGCTGCCTGTACATTTCTTTCCATAGTTTATTGTCTTTTTCCATTTCTTCATATTTGTTTTTAAAATAGTCTACCTGCTCTTTAAGATACTTATTTTGCTCCTTTAGAAATCTATTTTCTATTTCTGATTCAGAAATCATCAATTTTTCTTCAATATTATTTTCATTTAATTCTGCATTTCTATAATTTGCTGCTCTTTTTATTTTCAAATATTGAAGTCCTTCTTCAGTTATTACTTTTTTCCCTGAATCGTTAGTTTTTAAATATCCTAAATTTTCTAGTTCTTTACTCTGATTATAAATAGCTTGTACACTATTGTAATTTAATGCTTTTGCACATTCTACAATTGAATATTCAGCCATAAATATATCTCCTTACTTCATTTATTTTTTCTATAATCTTGAAAATTTGTGTCTATTTCTATACAAATTTCATTCAGTCTGCTTACTAATGATTCTGCTGTTTTCCCATCATTTCCAAGACTTAATCTTTTTACAAGTTCTTGCTCTGTATAGTTTGTTGTAATAATTATAGGTAGCATATTTTCATATCGACTGTTAATTATTTGGAACAATTTCTCTAATACCCATTCACTTAGTCTTTCTTTTCCAAGATCATCAATAATTAAAAGGTCACATTTACAATACAGTCTAATAATTTCATAGTAATCTAAATTATTGTTATTATAGGATTCTTTTAACTTCTCCATTAAATTAATAAATGTCTCATAAATAACTGGTATTCCTTGTATTAATAATGAATTGGCTATTGCAAATGCTAAGTGTGTTTTTCCTGTTCCATATCTTCCAATAAAAATTAGTCCTGTTCCATCCTCCTTATACTTTTGCCAACAGTCTGCATATCTTTTGGCCATAGCAAAAACTTTTTTATTTTCATCATTAGTTTTGTAGTTTTCAAAAGTCCTCTTCATTCCTCTTTTGCTAATATTACTTTGTTGAAATAATTTTTCTATTTTTCTTTGGTATGCTATTTTTCTTTCTGCTTCTTCTTTCTTTTTTTCTTCTTCTGCTTCACGAAGCCTCTTAAATTCTTTATCTTCTAAATACTCCTTACAGTCACAATCTATAACTGAAAACCAATTAAAAATTCTAGTTTGGTCAAAAGGATTTATAAGACCTTTCCATCCTAATTTTTTTTTGCAAAATGGACAATATTGTGCATCTGGAATGGTTGGGTACTGATAGTTTTTTAGTTTTTCAGTATCTTGACTATCTATGAAATATTCTTTTGTAATATCGCTATCTTCATTCTTCATTCAATAGTTCTTCTCCCTTCCTTTTAAAGCCATTAGGATCACTTGAATCTGCTTCACTATTGTTGTTATTCTTCTTAAATTCCTTTTCATCTTGCTTGACTTGTTGAAGTGTATTGATTCCTTTTGCTAACCAGCTATTCAGGATTTTTTTAGTGTACTGCCATGTTGGATTTTTTATCATACCAGTTCTAATAAGTGCATACTCAACTAGTTCTATTGGAAAACATTTAAGATAGTTAATACATTCATTAATATTTTCTTCCGTTATATCTTCTAAAGAGTTTTCAAATATTATTTTTATTTTTTTATAATCTTTTTCAGTTTTTTCTATTTGTTCTATACTAATTTCACTTGTATTATCTTCTTCTATATTTTCTTTTTTTAAATTTTCTTTTTCTAACTTATCTTGACTTATATTGTCTTGACTTATCTTATGCTGTCCAATGTCAGTCATTTGTCTGTCATCTGTCTGTCGATTGTCTGCCTTTGGACTGTCATTTGTCTGTCCATTGACTTCCATTTGGCTGTCATTTGACTGTCCTTCTTGTTCTGAAGATTCTTTCTTTTTACTAGTTGCTCTCTTTTTTGGTTCAACCAATTTTATTCCTGGTATTGCTTTTAATAGCAAATCCTTATAAATGCTATCTACTTTTCTATCTGCTCTAATAACATTATGCTCTCTCCAGTCTATTATGTAAGAGACTAAATCATCATTTAAAACTTTAACATATCCTTTTTCTACTAATATATCAAAGTATTGTTCCTCTACTCCAACTGCTTGCATAACACTATATGCTTCTACAACACCATCATCATCTGCATCTAATATTAAATGCAAATAAAGTTTGTGAGATTCTGAAGGCATTTTCAAGAATTTAGCTGATCTACATATTTTTTTGCTAAACATTCTCCTATTAGCCATTTTCTAATATCTCCAATCTTTGTAATTAAACAGTTAAATTCTATTTTAAACTGGTTTAATTGTTTTATTTCTATTTACATTTTCAAATTCTGTGTTATAATTTAAACAATATGTTTTTGAATATCATATTTGATATGAGGATTATCCTGTGTGCTGAAAAACTTGGATAATTCTTTTTCATTTTTTACTATTTCGTTTATATGGTCTAATACTAATTGGTGATATATTTGGTTTTTATTGTTTAAACAATTTAACATTTCATTTAAAGAAATTAATAATCTTTTGTTTTTTGTTTTCCTTATAATTTGGATAATAAAATTTTTCGCTATTTCTATTTTTCCTCTTTCTATAAAGAATTTTGAATATTTTAATAATTCTATTTGTGTATAACAATCCATACTTACCTCCACTATCGAATAGACCTTACTTTTTGCATTATTTCTTCTATAGATTTTCCATTATTCTTTTTATTGTATCTTTCTCTTAATTCAGTTATACTGGCTTCTTTTTTATGTGGAGTTAAATCCTGTTGTAATACACTTTTACTTTTTTCTTCTTGTTCTTCTAAATATTTATCTAATGTGCTTTTTTTAAATTTAATATTGCCTCTTTTTCCTATCCTTATATGAGGAATTTCTTTAACTAATTTATGGATTAATGTCCAATAGCTTACCCCAAGATAATCACAGGCTTCTTTAGTTGTTAAAATTTGTTCAGCCATTTTATCATCTCCAATCTTAATATAAAAAAATCACTTGTTCATAACATTCATTTCTGGAAAAACTTCTAATAAATCACTTTTTAGAAATTCACATATTCTTTTCATTTTTTCTGATGATATATTAGTTACTCCATTTTCTATGTATGATACTGCCTGTTGAGATACATCTAAGTATTCCGCTAATTGTTTTTGACTGATGTTTTGTTTCTTTCGTATTTTTTTTATATTATTTTTCATTCAAATATCTTTCCTCCTTTCTACTTTTTTTACACAACTCATAATTGTATGGTGCGATTATATACCAATACAATTTGTATGTCAATAAATTTTTATGAATTTTTTTCAAAAAACTATTGACTTGTACAAACTTGATTTGTATAATATATCAAAAGGAGTTGATATACATGAATCGTTTGAAAGAATTACGATTAGAAAAAAATTTGAAGCAATCAGATTTAGCAGAAATACTTGGTTGCAGTCAACAAATGATTAGTAAATATGAGCAAGGTCGTACAAATTTAAATGGTATGATAGAAGAAATAGCTGCGAACTATTTTGATTGTTCAGTAGATTATTTAAAAGGATTAACAGATATAAAAAATCCAGAAAGAAGTATTATTTTAACTTCAGAATTTAAAAAATTAGGCATATTAAAAGAAGGACAATCTCTTTCTAATGGACAGATTACCCTTCTTAGGCATTTAATAGATGTTAATAGAGGACTCTTTATTAGACTTTCACCTATTCTTCAGACAAATCTAGTAGAAGTTGTATAAGAATAATAAAGTCCTCCACATCTATACTATTTTCTTTAAGCATTTTCGCCAATTCTACAAAATTCGACATTGTTAAAGCCCTTTTTGTTATAATTATACCACAACTTACAGAAAATGGCAATCTTATGTAAAGTGTTTTTTATAACTATTGATATTGTGCCATTTAGCAAAAAGAGTTTAATAATACAAATTATTTAGAAAGGAGTTTTTATGGCTGGAACTAAAATTAAAAGAGCTAACGGAAAATATAAATTAAGTTATATGAAAAATAGAGAAAGATATAATACAACAGTTATTGCTGCTAATGATGCTGAAGCAGATGAGCTTTTAGAAAAGTTTGTTTCACAAATTGATAAAATGTCTCAAATTGATAAGAATACTTGCACATTATCAGAGTTTGTTGATTTATATTTTGAAAACTATGCTTATGATATGCTTGCTGAAGAATGTATCTATAACTATTATAGAGCATTAAAAAATTGGGTACTACCAAAAATAGGAAATACTGTACTTGCTAAATGTACCACTCCATTTTTTATTGATTATTTCAATTGGCTTGCTAAACAAATTAGTCCAAAAACAAATAAAGTTTTATCAGTAGGAAGCAGAGAAAAAATATTTGGAATTATATCATCTGTTTTTAGCTGTGCTGTTACTTGGAAATTATTTACTGTAAATCCTTTATATGCTGCAAGACCTGATGATTTTAAAAAGAATTCAAAAAATAATATTTCTCATATACAAGAAAGATGTTTAACTATGGAAGAAAGCAGAAAACTAATAAAAGCATTAGAAACTGTTGATCTAAAATATAAAATCATTGTACATTTTGCAATTATAGGTGGACTTCGTAGAAGTGAAATAATGGGAATTAAATGGAAAAATATTGATTTTGTTAATAAAACTTTAACATTGCAACAGTCTATTCAATATGTTCCTAAAAAAGGATATGTTGAGGGTGATTTAAAAAATGACTCTTCTGAAAGAACAATAGCCCTTCCCCATTTAACAATGCTTATGCTATTAGATTATAAAATGCAAACAGTTGACTATGATAATGATTTCGTTTTTATTAATGATAAAGGAAGGCGAAGAGGTTTAAGAATGAATCCAGTTTCTGTCACAAATTGGTTTAAAGCATTTAGAGATAAAATAGAACTTCCTCCAGAAGTTCCATTGCACGGATTAAGACATACAAATGCTACTATCTTGATTTCAAAGGGAATCAATGTAAAGAATGTAAGTAGCAGACTTCGGTCATTCTAATACATCAACTACATTAAATATTTATTCGCATGCTTTAACATCTATTGATAAAGTAGCTGGAGATACTTTAGACAAGATTTTATTTAAACGAAAACATACATTTAGAATACAGAAAAAAAAGAAAGAAGAAGCCCTTGTATAAGCCCTCTTTCTCAAATCTTAATATATTTAAAATGTTTTATAGAAGAATTGGTACTTCTTCTATAAATTAACTCTTAAATATTTATTAAAACTATTTAAATTATATACTAGTTTCATGAATATGTAAATAATTTTTGCATAATATAATTTACATACTTATACAATTGGTAAATTATAGTTTTTTATAGTATTACTATTGACATTATACAAATTATACTTGTATAATTAAGGTAGCCTTATTAAATATTTAGGAGTGAGAATTATATGAAAAAAGAAAACAAAGCAAAAAACGAAGTAAAAAATAAATTAAATGAGCTAAGAGTAGCAGCAGGTTTGAAACAATCAGAACTTGCTGAACTTGTAGGTTGTTCTCAACAAACAATTAGTAATTATGAAACTGGTTTTGTTAATAATATTGATCCTATGGTTGAAGAAGCAATCGCAAACTACTTTTCTTGCTCTATTGATTATTTAAGAGGTCTAAGTAATATAAAGAATGCAGAAGAATATGTTAATGATGCAATTCTTTTAAAAAACGAATTTGTTAAACTTGGTATTATAAAAGAAGGTGATGACATTTCTAAGCAACAATTGAAATTGTTTAGAGATATTATAAAAGCAAATAAACCATTTTTAAAACAAATATCTCATTTGCCTAATGAACCAGAAACTAATGAATCTGATAATGAGAATGAAGATTAATATTATTTTACTGTTTCCTCTTTAATAATCAATTATTAAGGAGGTTCTTTTATGGCTGGTTCTATTACAGTCAAAGGTAATAATAAATATAAACTTTGGTATATGAAAGATCATGAACGATATATAAAAACTGTTACTTGTGCTTCTTATCAAGAAGCTGAAGTATTTTTAGCTTCTTTTGTTACTGATATTAATAATGGTACTTATGTTAAACCCTGTAAAATGACACTTGAAAATTTTGTGACAAGAAGATATTTAGACTATTATGCTTTTCATAATCTTGCTGGTGAAACTATTTATAAACATATGCAAGAACTTAGATCTTGGGTATTTCCAAAACTAGGAAATTATAAAATGGCTGACTTTACACCTTATATCTGGTCTGAATATTTTTCTTGGTTATCTAAACAAGTAAGTACACAAACTGGTAATTTACTGTCAATTGGTACAATTGATAGAATCTTTGCGGTATTATGCTCTGTGTTCACTTGTGCAAAAAAATGGCAATATGTAAAATCAAATTCTGTAAAACAATCTAGGTCTGATTTATCAAATAAAAAACATAAAAAAGCTAAAAAAGCTCATGTCCAGGAGAGATGTTTATCATATCAAGAAGCATTTAAATTAATAGATGCCGTAGAAAAGGTTGATTTAAAATATCAACTAATTGTACATTTTGCAATTGCTGGTGGACTTCGTAGGAGTGAAATTCTTGGTATAAAATGGTCTAATGTTGATTTCAATTCAAATATTATAAAACTTTCAAAATCAAGTTTACAAGTTCCGAATCTTGGTTATGTTGAAGGTGATTTGAAAACCCCTACTTCTCATCGAAGTATCTATATGCCACCTACTACTATGGAATTACTAAAACATTATCATGAAATTACTCCTAATACGGATAATAATTTAGTATTTGTAAACAATCGAGGTGTTAGAAAAGGAAAAAGATTGTGTCCTGCAACAGTAACTAGGTGGTTTAGATTATTTAGGAAAAAAATTGATCTTCCTCCTGAAGTACCATTGCACGGATTAAGACATACAAGTGCTACTATTCTTATTGCTGAAGGAATTAATATAAAAAATGTAAGTAGCAGACTTGGACATTCTAATGTTGATACAACATTAAATGTATATTCTCATGCTCTTACAAATGTTGACAGATTAGCTTCTGATACAATAGAAAAATGTTTGTATGAAGATCCTGAAGATGAAATTATTCCTTCTAGTCCTTATACTATTTCTAGTAAAAGATATAAATCAAAAATTAAATTAAGCAAATTGAAATAGCCTACTATTATAGAAAAATAAAGAAAGGAAGATTATTAAAGTGGAAAATTTAGATATGATAAAGAGAATAAAAGAATCAAGTATAGCCCATAGAGAATTAGGAAATAAAACTCTTTATTTAATAAAAAAAGACAAGGATATTTCTGTTATTTTTCAATTTATAGGAAAGCAATATTGTCAGTATATGGACTATGCTTTAAATTCTGTTTGTTGGAAAATAGATACTATAGATAATTTTTATAAACATTATATTGTACATATTAATGATTTTTTAGAATATCAAGAAGTTTCTAGTAGAAGATATGGAGAACCTAAATTAATTAAACCTATTGAATTAAAAGGTTTAAAACATACATATTCTATGATTAATGGTATTAGAAAAAAACAAATTTTTATAAAAAATAATGATGTTTGGATAAAGGATAATGACTATTTTAGTGTTCATTTATCACCAGAAAAAGCAAAAAAGCTTGACTTAGAATTTAATCTTAAAAAAAAATTTGTATATAATGACAACTATGCCCTATTGTTTTAAGAGGTGAAGGATGGCTTTGTATTAGAAATTTGTTACTATATATAGAAGATTTCAATATTGAGTGGAGATTATCTAAAAAAATTTGTTCCTTCTATCATTGGAATATAGAAGATTTTGTAGGTGATATAGAAATATTTTATAATAAT
>CAQOYX010000034.1:11781-16284 GCA_948852375.1 uncultured Clostridia bacterium | reverse complement strand
TTCCTTTAAAACTTCCTGCTACCCATAAGCAATAAATATATTCATAATTTTTACCACTAATAGGAATCCAAGCTGTCTCTATTGGTTCATATTCAATAAAGGTTTTCCCCCTGGCATTTAATTTTCTAAATATATGACCATCTTTTAATTTACTTTTAATCCATCCTTTTTTACTATTTACACCTGCTTGATGTTTTGGATCACCAATAGCACAACATATATGTTCTTTTTCTATATTTTCTAATGTTAAGTTTATATATTCATTCATATTTTTCCTCTTTTCTATTTTCTTATTGGATGTCTTATAACTGTTTTCAATTTATTTACATCACATCTTCTTGGATCACTTAAATAAATTTCATGATGAAATCTGTTGTCTGTAATTTCTAGTTCATATCCATTTTCTATCATATATTCATGCATTAGACTAATAGTTTTAGGCTCGTTATCATAAGAACCTATGTGCATACATTGAACACACATTCCTTCATCATAGGTTAAAAATTCAACTTTTGAAAAATCTTGTTTTTTCTTTTTAGTTGCTTCTTCAATAGCCCAATCAAAATCTTTTTTCGTTACAAAATCTGGTAGTCTAATAATTGAAATAAAATTAAATTTATCTTTACTTTTATAATCTATACCTTCTTTATTTCCTTCTTGCCACCAAAATCCTTCAAGTGGTGGAACAACATATTCAAAATAACCATCTATTTTATGTGTTCCCTTATAACTCATTTTTATAGTAAAAGCAATTGCATACAAAAGTCCTATGGATTCTTTATATTCACTATTTTCATCATTAGGATTTCCTTTTCCTTTAACTGCAATATAATTCATTTTAGGAATTTTTACAATACTAGGTTTATTCTTTGGCATATAAAATTCCTTATATTCTTTTTTATAATCAAAAGCCATTTTATTTTCTTCCTTCTACTTGTCTAATGCTATATAAATATGAATTTTCTGTTTTTGCATATCACTTAAATTATTTTGATATTCTTCAAAATCACACGTATATTTCCTTTTTAAAAAGTATATATCATATAATATGACAACTGTATGTCGTATTATAAATAATTCTTTAAAGTTTTTTCTAACTTATCTTTTATAATATTTTTTGCTCTATCTGGCGCTATAACTTTTATATATTCTCCAAAAGATAAAATATAGCCATATACCCATTCATTCTCTGGATATTTCACTTTTATCATAAAGTTTCCATTCTCTTTCTTTGTTATTTCTATATTTTCAAATTCATCATATACTCTATAAGCCACTTCCTTACTTATTTCTAACTCAAGTACTATATTCTTAAAATTATATTTTTCTTCTTTTTGTTCTTTTGGTAGTTTTCTTTCAAAATGTTTTTGTAATGTCTTAATTTCTTTTATTCTAGCAATTTTGAATATTCTGTAATCTTCTTTATTTCTACAATAACTTATTAAATACCATGATTTATCTTTAAACCATATTTGCAATGGCTCTACAATTCTTTTACTTTCTTCTCCATTAGAATTATAATAGTTAAATTCAATTAGTTTTTTGTTCAAAATTGCAGATTTAATAATATCAAATCTATTCTCTTTAATATTATATTTACCCCAGTTAGATAAATCTATTTTGATCCAATTATTTACTTTTTTATTAAATAATGTACTTAACTTCTCTAAAATATCTTTTTCATTTTGCCCTCTTACTTGTATCATCCCCTGCAAAGCAAATAAAATTTGATTTTGTTCTTCTTCAGAAAGTATTGTTTTATTAAGTACATATTCATCTAAAAGTCCTATTCCTCCATCTTTTCCTTTATTTGCATAAATTGGTATATTCGCTCTACTTAATACTTCTATATCTCTATATATAGTTCTAGTTGATACTTCAAATTTATCTGCTAATTCCTTTGCTGTAACTTTTTTCTTTTGCATTAGTATATACACTATTTCAAATAATCTAGTATTTACTTTCATATTTTCCTCCTGCAAGTATTATATCATATAAATATGACATTTACCTGTCATATTTTAAAAAAGAAAATACTAATTACTTAATATCTTCCTATTTCTACATTTGTTACACTTATTGCAACATGATTAATTTAAACATTTTACATTCCTCCATCTACTTTTACAACTGTACCATTAATATACTCTGCATCTTTTGATGCTAAAAAGCAAATTACTTTTGCTATTTCTTCTGGTTCTGCAAATCTCTTTTTATATATTTTTTTTGTTTCCTCTTGTATTAAATCGATTGATAAATTTTTATTCATTTCTGTATTTACCCAACCTGGTGCTATTGCATTTACATTAATATATGGTGCAAATTGTATTGCTAAATTATATGTTAAATTTATAATTGCTGCTTTTGATGCATCATAGTCTATGCTTGATGGAAAAAACGTATTTATTCCATTTGTTGAAGATACATTTATTATTTTTCCACTTTTGTTTTTTATCATATTTTCACTTACATATTTTGATACTAGAAAAGTTCCTATTGTATTTACTTCTAGTGTTCTCTTCCAGTCCTCTACTGTTCTATCTTCAAATTTTTTATCTATTGCTATTCCTGCATTATTTACAAGTACATCTATTCTTCCAAGTTTATTTATAATTTCTTGTACCATATCTTTGACTTGTTCTTCATTTGATACATCAGCTTTAATTATTAATGTTTCTATTTTATATTCTTCTTTTAAGTAATTTGATAATTTTTCTGCATTATCTTTATCTATCAAATAATTTATTACTACCTTGTACCCCCCCATTTTTGCAAACTCTACAGCTGTAGCCTTTCCAATACCTTTGCTACTTCCAGTTATCAATACAACTTTTTCCATCTCTTACCCTCCTTATCATTATGCTGTAATTCTATCACAGTTTGACAATTTTTATAATAAAATTCAAAAATAACAACATATTAATAAACTATGGTTTCATCATTTATTCATATATTGTTTAATATTTTTTATATTAATTCATTAAAAAATCTAATATATTCATTCCTGCATCTGTTCCTGTTTTATAAATTTCTGTATAACCACATTTAGTACAACTTACAGTAATAAACTTTTTATTTTGAACATCAAATAGTTTTGCAAAATTTCCTCCTGTTGCTTGAAATTGGTCTTTTTCAAATTCTGTATTTCCGCATTTTACACATTTCCATTCTGACATAATAATCACTCACTTTCTTTTATAAATCATAAATATTAGCTTTTAATATTATTCTTCTACTCCAAATTTCTCATATCATATATTTCCGTTTTGTATTGTGTTTATCTGTGTTGTTGTTTTGTTTGCTTGCTTTGCTATATCTTTGTATGGTATTTTGTTGCTTTTTACTGATTGACTGTACTTTGTTGTGTTTATATTGTTATTTATATCATATCCATATTTACTTGTAAACGTGTTTTTCTTTATTTTCATGGAAATTTCATGAAATATTACAATTTTGTAATATTTTATGAAATTGCCTTGCTTTATTTTCTTTTACAAGTCTGTCTGCTTGTCATAGGTATAATTTATTGTGTTTCCATTTACACTATCTTTTATTGGTTTTAGGTTTAATTCCATTTTATCACATTTTTTGATTTTTTCTTACAAATATGGTAAAATTTTGACTAAGGGGGGAATATATAATGTTGAATGTTATGATTGCTGATGATAGTCTTCCTTATGTTCAGGGACTTATTAATCATGTTATTGGAAGACATTTGAATATTAAAATTATACATGTTGCCTCTGATGGATTAGAGGTTTTAAATATTCTAAAGCAAAATGCAACTATAGATTTAATACTTTTGGATTTACAAATGCCTAAACTTGATGGCATAGCTACTTTAGATAAAATTTGTGATTTACCATTAACTAAATATCCTAAAGTAATGGTTATCTCTGGTTATGCTGATTTAATTGCAAAAATTGTTAACCACCCTCTTGTAATTGACTTTATTAATAAGTCTGATAATATTAACAATATATATAATAAAATTGAAAATTATGAAAAAGAGTTGTCTTTTTCGTATATACAAGAAGATTTGATACAAAAAATAACTGATGAACTTTCTTATATTGGTTATAACCATGCACATTTAGGTACTAAATATATTAGAGAATGTATTTTAGAAATATATAAAACAAATAATTCACATTCTCTATGTAATTTAGAAAAATATTTATATCCGAAAGTTGGATGTATGCATAATAAGTCTGTACAAAATATAAAGATTAATATAACAAAAGCAACTGATTCTATGTATCTTGAATCTGATATGAATGTTGTAAAAGATTATTTCCATTTTAGTGATAATAAGCGAAAACCTACTCCTAAAATAGTTATTTCGACTATTTTAAATAAATTATAAAATTAAGAAGTAGAACAATTAAATTTCTACTTCTTTTTTTACATTTATGGATTGTACTGAATATGCTTTTAACTGCATTATTTTCAAAGTAATTTTACTCTAACACATAGTAACGAATTCTTTCAGTAGTATAAATC
>CAQOYX010000034.1:0-11759 GCA_948852375.1 uncultured Clostridia bacterium | reverse complement strand
TTAAAAATTTTTCAAATTGTATTGTAGTTCCATTTACAAATCCATCCTTTTTTAAAGCAATATATAACTTAGCTTTAGTAACTAATATATAATAATTTTTTGCTTTTATTACTTTTTCTATATTAGTAAATTCTATATTTATATCCTTATTTGAATTTGCAAATATATGTATATTATCATCCATAATTAATATTTTTACTTCAATTGGATTTCCTTTGTTTTTTTCTAAATCTCTATCATAAGCAAGATTTTTATTTCTCACAAAAACATATATTTGAAAACATAGTGCTATTAATGCTGTAGCAATATTTGCCTCTGCCATATTATTATCTAATACAATTATATTTGGAAACATAATAGATAATATTCCAATAACAAAGCTTATACTCAATATAATATTTATAAGAACTATTATAGGTTTTCTAAAATAAGTATATCTATAATACTCCTTATAATATTCTTTTGTACATGTGTATTGATTTTCAAATTCAGTTAGCATACTAAATTATCCTCCATTATCATTTATTTAATAATTAAATTAAAATCTATTAATATGCATATTGTGAAGAACTATTCCAAGTTCCTGCATTAACAAACATATATATAGCTCCAACAATACCACCATTTATACTTGTGTTTCCATATGCTGATTCATAAATATTTTCGGTTATCCTTGATTCCATTTCCGCTTCAAATCCTAACTTAAGTTCTGTAATATCTAATTTTAATGCTGAGCTAGTATTTATATCTCCATTTGCTATAGAAAATTTTAATCCTACATTATCTAATCCCAAACTAAAGTCAAAAGAACATTTTGCAATATTAATTTTTACTCCTGCTGTAAAAGATACTGGATTATTTGAAACTCCATTTGCATAAACTGATATTGGTTTAGATGAATTTCCTTTGCTTGATATAATAGTAGTACTTTTAACTCCTGTTTTAGCAGATATAGGAGAATAAACTGGTGTTGAAGAAACAGTTTTTTCTTCTTCAACTACAACTTGTGAAGATGCTCCAAAAAGACTGGCTAGTGCATTTCCAATACTTTTAAAGAAATCCCCTACTTCTTTCCAAAATCTTCCTGTTAAATCAGTTCTATTAATTGGATTATTTGCACAATATGCATACATATTTTTGTCTAGTATTCCTTGACCTGTTTGTACATATCCATCCGCATTTATAAATCTTCCCCATTCAGGATTATAGTAACGTGAATTTAAGTAATATAACCCTGTTTCAGTATCATATCTGTAACTTTTGTATCTATATGGATTTATTATTCCTATATTGCTACTGCTTGTTATATTATTTCCGCCCAGCATCTTTTATGCTTAGTATATTTCCCCAACTGTCGTATTCATAACTTACTACTTGATTTAAGTTTGAATCTAGTATTCCTACTATATCATTTTGTCCATTTCTTATGTAGTAGTATTGTGTATCATTGTATTTTAGTCCTATTACATTTCCACTTTCGTCATATTCATAAGTTATCATTTTGTTTTGAAGTCTGTTTATCTCTTTTGTTAATTGATTTATTTCATCATAGTAGTATTGAATTCCCCATGATTTTCAGGCTTGAATACATTTATTATATCATATTGAGAAGTCTTATTCTGTAAGTTTTCAATACGAACCTGCATAGCAGGTGGATAAATAAGAGGTTCCTATTTGGGAGAACTCAAATAA
The DNA here is from genome assembly GCA_948852375.1 of uncultured Clostridia bacterium. The sequence continues at coordinate 10,067 of CAQOYX010000034.1, read as the reverse complement.
GGACAATATTGCTCTTATAAGATTCTTCCATAATTTTATTGTGTTAGACAGCCATTTAGAGATATAAATTATTTAGTCAAATTTGTAGTGAAAATCAATTTATGGAGGTTTTAACTATGATAGAAATAACCTATCACAAAGAAGGAGATTATTTTGTTCCTGACTTATATTTAGAGAAAGAAAATTACGAGGAAGATTATATTATTGGAAAGTATGGTCATTTAAGATTAGAATATTTAAAAAATCAAAAGAAAGCTGAATATATAATAATGTTTATGAATTGTACTTTGAGAAAACATATTGTAGAAACTGATAAACAAGCTAAGCAAAGATTTGAAATACTTATGGCACAAATGCTAGAAAAAAATCCTATTGATGAAAACCTGAAACATACTGACCCTTTAAAATGGACTGGAATTATGAATAATTATAAGCATTGTGCTGAAGAAGTTGTATTTAAAGAATTGATTCATTGCTAAAGTTAAAGAGTAGCTATTTAAGGCTACTCTTTAATACTTAGGACTAATATTTTACTTTTTTACTAGATTAGTAATTTTGCTTAAAACAGAGCTTAGACTTTTTGATTGCTGATCTTTATCAGCTTCTGTTTTTATATATTCTAATTGTATATCTATAATTGCTTTTAAATATTCATAATATTCTTTACTTTGTTCTTCACTTAATTCATGAATACTTACGCTTAAAATATCATATAATTGTTTTAATAGGTGATTAATTCTTGGATCAAATTTATCTTTTACTGCCTTTATTTTAGTATCCATATGATTATCTTCTAATTTAGAGTTTCCTAAATAATAATTAACCATTTTTTCAAAAATTCGTCTTAAATATGTATAAGCACCTGCATAAAAATGATCTGCATAAGAAAAGTCAGCTTTTTTATAATCGTCATAAGCATCTATTTTTTCTAAAAATTTTCTATGCTTATCAAATTCAAAGCCTTTTACAGTTAACATTGAGGGATTTTGTCCTACTTTTCGCACAACAAATTTTCCATCATTAAATTCTATTGAAATTAGCATTATATAATTATGATTAGCATTGTTAGTACAAGAAAAATAGTATTCTAAATAGCATATTACACTATTTAATAAAATTTCTTTTGAATATGGAGGTTGTATTCCATCAATATTGCCATTAGCAATATTGATTTTTCCACATGTTGAATATCTAGTACGTCCTGGTCCATCGCATGTAACATCTTTTGTAATATTTATATGAGAAATGCTACTTTTATAATTTTCTATTAATTTATATGTGTCTAGATCTATGTTAAAAGGAAACTCTTTTTTGCATCTATGGCATTTAGTAATTAACTTATCTTGATTATAACCAATTAAACATAAAAATTTATTCAATTCTTCTTTATCTAATACGTATTTATCCTCTGTATACTTAAAAACAACAAATGTTTCCTTTGTATAAAGTGGCATTTCATTAAACAAATAATTTATATCTTTGCACATTTTCGTTCACCTCACTATATTTTCATACATCTTCATCAATTCAGCTACACAGTCAGATTCAGTCATTTTCTTATAATTAAAGTTGTAGGATTCCATTACTGCTTTATCATTTTCCAAACTAATTTAATGCTCCTGACATAATTCTAAATTTAGATATATTGTTCCAAATTTCTTGTAGTTTACTAAAATTTTCATTAGGATTTAACATTAGGCTGGCTAAATTATCTAATTCTTTATATTCTTCTTCAGATAATTCAAAATTCTTATCTTGTATATATTTAGGCATATGTAAAAATATAATTTCATCATTCATTAACGCATGAAAATCATAGAATAATCCTCTTATTGAAGCTTTTAGTCCCAGAGTTGGTGGATCAGAAGAGTATAAAATAGTTTCAGGTTTAAATTTATTCTGTCTTATACCTAAATAAGCATTTGCACCAAATAAAAATTTATCATAAGGAATATCATTCAAATCAAATCCCATTTCATGGTCTGGACAATGCTCATCTGCATCTACTAACCTCCATCTATTTTCTTTTTCATCAAAATATTCTGTAATCCAGTGGTCATAACATATTCCATCATAATGTATATATTCAGCAAATCCACTTCTAGCTCTAGCAGATATTCCTTTAGCTTTTAATATACTTGCTAATAATATAGCTTGACTTCTACATGTAACATGAACTTTGTCTTTTGCTTCTCTTTTTGTAGTATAGTTAGGATTTTTTCTTAATAATTCAGATATTACACTTTGTGCTGTTGGGAAAATGTCATCTTCATATTCTAATCTAGTAATTGGAACTTTAGTCATATCTCCCCAAAAGCAATCTTTTTTATTTCTGATTTCTTTATCTCTAAAAGCCACTGGATGAATGATTTGCATCCTTTGTAATATACACAATTGTTCAATATCATCTGGCAAGTTTTTTGCAAAATCCTTATAATATCCTAAATCTGTAAAATAACTTGTTTGTTTATAAAATTCTAATATTTTTTCTTTCTCCATATTAATACCACTCCAATACTTCATTTAATTTTTTTCTAGGTCTTTGTTTAGGACTTTCATCTGGATAACCGATAGAAATTGCTGAAATCAATTCCATATTTTCATAGCCTACTAATTTAGCTATTTCTTTTTGAGTATATACAATATCTCTTATCCAAAGTGAACCTAATCCTAAATCGGTTGCTCTTAAGCAAATATGTTCTATAGCTCCACCAATCGAAAGCGAATCTCCTATAATCCAATTATCTTCATATTCTTTAAGAACCAATATAAGTATAGGCGCTTCTTTCATTATTTTTGCCGTTGCTTTAACACTACTATTAGCATTATATATTTGTCTTTCTAAACTAATCTTTGAGCTATTTTCCTTTTCCAACATAATGTCTGCAATTTGATTTTTTATAGTGTTAGTTACTATTACAAATTTCCAAGGTTGTCTATTTTTTGCAGATGGTGCTAACCTTGCACAATCAATTAAGTCTTCAATTATTTCCTTAGATATTTCAGTATTTTTATATTTACGAATACTCCTTCTATTTTTTATAGTTTCTTTTAATTCCATTTTAACCTCCTACTTTTTTGATACAATGTCAATGATAGGTTTATTCATCGTTTTCCTCCATATTAATATTTTCCTTTAATTTCTTTTTGAATGTATTCTTTAAAGTTTTATTATCATCTAAATACTTATAATTTAAAGCATTTTTTTTAGTTACAACAGTTTCACCTAAATTCTTTTCTATATCATCTCTTGCAACTTTTGCAGCATGACCACCCATATGTGCAACTTTCTTGTTTGCCTCTAAACCATAAGGTCTGTGCTTTTTAGCAAGTTCTCTTGTTGCGATTTCTCCTAAATCTGTTAATGCTACTTCTATGTCTGTCATATTATCTCTTAACGACTCTTTTCTAATTCCTTTAAATTCTTTATACTCAGATGCTTTCATTCCTGACCAAGCCTGATATATTTCATTTGTTAAAACTGCATATTCAATATTTTTTGTTATTCCATTTTCTTTCCATACATCTGTTAATTTACGTCTATCTACAACACCAGTCATTCTTGCTTTAATCCAATTATCATCATATCCACGAGCTCTATAATAATCAACAGCACGATTAATGGCAAGTTCTGGATCAAATACTTCATCTATTCTGTCATTTCCCATTTTAGCAAGCCAAAGTTTAAATGGTTCAGCTTTTGGACTTGGTATTGACTCTATTAGTCTTAATATTCCTTTTGTATCTAATGTATCTGTTTCACGCATTTTACCATCATTAGCTTTCATTTTCAACTGTACGATATTTTCGTACAGTTGACTTCCTTCTTCTGTTAACTTTCTTTTTAAATCTGTCCAATATCTTTTTGGAATTTTACTATCAGTTAAAGCCTTAATAATATCAACAACACTAAAATAATATTCTTCTTTTTCACTATCCCAAATACTTCTTATTTCGCTATCTTCAAAGAGATTTGAAATTGTTTCTAATTTATTATCATCCATTTAGGCATCATTCCTTTATAAATTTAATATTACAGACAAAGTATATCAAGAATTTCCATTTTTTTCAATGAAATTGTTACATTTTATTGACATTTACATAAAAAGATGATATTTTATATGTGTATTGAAAAATACACTGAAAAATTAAATAATAATGACATTACACATAATGAGCTACTCGGGAGAATCCATTAAGTTGGGTTCGCAGTCTGGGTTTAACTCGTTCCGCCAAGCCAAACAGAGCTGGTTTTAGAAAATATATAATGTGTCCAGTAAAAATATTATGGCAGGAAATGTGCAAATAAAATTAGTGTGAACTTGTTTTTAAGCTAGTTTTATTTGTTATTCCTGTCTTTTTGTTATGCAAAAAACACTATAGATATTCTTACGAAGCATAGCAAAAAGATACTGAAAAAATTTTATGCTAGGTAGCACAAAAATTTTTCAGTAATTAAAATAATATTTGAATGAAAATGAAAAATATTATTTTGATTTGGCGAAGCCAAACATAAATTATCTATCGCAAGATTAGATAATTTATGAGCTCTCCGCAAGGAGCCCACTGGCATCTTTCCAAAACGAAGTTTTGAAAGTGTCATAGTGAGTTACATACTTTCGTTAGAAAGTTATGTAACAGCTCCCTTTGGTCGCCTCTCGCTACCTGCAAGAAAGGATATTTTATATGGACAAAACAAACTATTCAGTAGCTAGAGTAGAGACTTATACTAAAACAAGTATAACTAAAGCTAAAGACACAACGAAAGAAAAAATAAATCATATTCTAATATGAATGTTGATTTAGAACAAACTCAAAAAAATGTACATTACAAAAGATCTGAAACAACCTATAATGAAAAATTAAAAGAAATGCTTGATAGTGGACAAGTATCATTAAGAGGTTTAAGAGCAAATGCAAAACTATTTGATGAACTCATATTTGATATTAACTCTGATTATTTTGAAAAACATGGCGGTTATGAATTTGCAAAAAAATTTTATGAAAGAGCTTTCCACTTTGCTGAAGAAGAAATGGGAACTGATAATATTATATCAGCAGTAATGCATGCAGATGAGCTAAATACTGCTTTAACAGAAGAATACGGAAAACCTATATATCATTATCACTTGCACGTTGTAGCACTCCCTATTGTAAGAAAAGAAGTAAAATGGACTAAAAAATGTAAAGACAAATCGCTAATTGGAACTACAAAAGAAGTAATCAACCAGGTAAGCCATAGTAATAAATGGAAATCGGAGCAAGCATTAGATGATCAAGGAAAACCTGTATATGATAAAAAGGGGAATGCAGTTTTAATAAAATCATATAGCTTATTACAAGACAGATTTTTTCGATATATGAGTGATTGTGGCTATAAAGACTTTATTCGTGGTGTAAAAGGCAGTAATCAAGAACATTTAAGCGACTTGCAGTTTAAAATTAAGAAAGATACTGAAAGACTTGAAAGAATAACAAGTCAAGTAGAACAAAAAGAATCTTCTTATAATTCTTATATGAAATATGATAAGCAAATTGAAGATATTTCAAATTTAGGAAAACAAAAGAGATTTTCTAAAAAGATTGAATTAGATCAAGAAGATTATGAGAATTTAACTAAATATGCTAAAAAAGGAATTGTTGCAGATAAAGAAATTTATGAACTTAATAATAGAATTGATAATTTAAGAAATGCAGTAGATAAGTGGAAATCTCTATATGATGATATTGTAGAGAAAACAAAGGATTATTTCCATGCTATCAAACTTGCACCTCAAAAAGTATTTGACTTTTTCAAAGGTATATTCGATAAAGAAAAACAAGATGAATTAGAAAGACAACGAATTGAACAAGAAAAAATACAAGCTGAAAGAAAAGCTCGTGAAGAAGCAAGACTTGAAAAACAGAAACAAAGGAACTCTCCTGACTATAAGAAAAGGAGGGCTGATAGGGATGCAAGATAGTGAAAAAGTATATAGAATTGAACTAACTAATGAAGAATATGAATATTTGGAAAATTTAAAGAATGAGTATTATGAAAAATTAAGTAAAATGACTAAAGAAGAAAGATTACAATATTTTAGAGATAACTATTGTAATGAGCAAAAGTTGAACTTTGAAAAAGAAATAAACGGCACAATATACAAAGTAAATACTCACTTTGATGTAAATGCTGAAGAAAGTATTTTAAATAAATTTTTTAGACTAACAAAAAAATCTTAAGAATCACTTGAAGTATAAAAACGAACATGATATTATGTGAACACTACAAATTAAAACTTTGTAACACCTTATATCTTATTCGGCTGTCTAAAGGAAAGGAGTTGTTATGGGACAGTCAAATAACGAAAAAATAACTGCTTTGTACTGCCGTTTATCAAGAGATGATGAACAGCTAGGAGAAAGCAATAGTATTAAAAATCAAAAATCAATTTTAAGTAAATATGCTAAAGATAATCATTTTATAAATACCAAATTCTTTGTAGATGATGGATATTCAGGAACAAGTTTTACAAGACCTGCATTCGTTGAAATGATGGAACTTGCAGAACAAGGACATATTGGAACAATTATAGTAAAAGACCATTCAAGACTTGGAAGAAATAGACTTATAATAGGTCAATTATTAGAAGAAGATTTTGTCAGACTAAATATTCGATATATTGCCATAATGGACAATATTGATACAGATAAAGGATTAAATGATTTTCTTCCTATACAAGATTGTTTTAACGAAATGCATGCTAAAAACACAAGTCAAAAAGTTAGAGCAGTATTTAAAAATAAAGGCAATTCAGGTATCCCTTTAACTATTAATGTACCGTATGGTTATAAAAAAGATCCTTTAGATAAAAATAAATGGATTATAGATGAACCAGCTGCAGAAATAATAAGAAGAATATATAATTTATGTATTCAAGGACACGGAACTCATCAAATATGCAATATATTAAAACAAGAAAAAGTTCCAACTCCAAAAGAATATAAAGCAATCCATGGCTTATGCAATTATCATATATCTGAAGTCAAATGTTGTTGGCAGGATAGGTCTATATATGACATCTTATTCAGACAAGAATATATTGGTGATACAGTAAATTTTAAAGGCACAACTAAGTCTTTTAAAGATAAAAGTAAAATTTATTTTCCAAAAGAACAATGGAAAATCTTTAAAAATACACATGAACCTATCATTGATGAAGAAACTTGGAATACTGTACAACGCATTCGAGAAAATAGACAACGCCCTACTAAGATTGGTAAAATAAATATATTTTCAGGACATTTATTTTGTAAAAATTGTGGCTCAAAATTATATTATTGTACTTCGAGAAGTTATACAGAAAACAGACATTTTTATAGATGTTCAAAATATAAAAATACTTCTTCTAAATCATGTACAAGTCATACTATTAGAGAACATATCTTGAAAGAATTAGTTTTAGAAAATATTAAACAAGTCCTATCTTATATCCGTTCTTATGAAGATTTATTCATAAAGCAAAAACTTGAAACTTCACTTGAAGAACAGAAAAAAATAGATAGCATAAACAAAAAATTATTATCACAATATGAAAAACGAATAAAAGATATTGATAACTTGATACAGCATATTTATGAAGATAACATTTCTGGCAAAATTACAGATGAAAGATTTACTACTCTATCATCAAATTATGAAAAAGAACAAAAAGAACTTAAAAGCAAAGTTAAAGAATTAGCTAGTAAGCTCGATACAACTAAACAGCAAGAACTAGATTTAACATCTTTTGTTAGTAAAGTAAAACAATACACTGAAATTTCAGAACTTACACCAGAAATTATAAATGAATTGATTGATAAAATATATGTATATCAATCAGAAAAAGTAAATGGTAAACCAACTCAGCAAATAGACATTTACTATAATGGAATTGGAATTATAAATTTTCCACTAAATAAATATGAGCTAGAAAATGCTTTTCAGGAAAGTATTAAAAAAATAAAAACAGCTTAATCTGTACTATTTTAAAGTAATGGAGCACATACCAATAATTGTCCTTGTTGGTAGTGCTCCTTTAGGGTACCCTCTCACTAAAGCATTATTTTAATAATGTTTTAGCAAACATTATTAAAATAATATATTTGTTTGTTTTTGAAATCTAATATTAATAATGTCCATGTTAAATTATGTTTTTCATTTTTATTTAAAAATAAAAAATAATTTTCTTTTATAACTAAAGAATTTATATCAACATTGCTTTCAAATAAATTTTTTTCATTTTGATCTAAACTTTGATGATATTCATCTAATTTTTTTATAATAAAACTTTGGTTTTTTTCATCTACCATTGTAAAATTACCACTATTAATCATTTTTTCTATTTTTCTTTTATCATAATGCCAAATTTCTAAATCTTCACCATCTCTAAATTCATAGGAATATATTACATCAACTTTATAAGCTTTTGGTATTTTGATATTCCAATTGATAAAAAATATTGTATTGTTACTGTTTAATATGTTCCATATAATACATATTATTGCAATTAACACTATCCCCACACAAATACGAATTAATCTTTTCACATTACTCACTCCTCATAATATGTAAATGAAAAAAATGTTTATAGTTTATATCTTTTGGTTCTTCTATTATTTGAAACATTTCTTTCTCCTTTTATTATTCATAAAACCATATATGTGGATTACCATGCCTACCATTTGCAACTGATTTTATATATCTTGAACTGAACATTGAAATCATAATATAAATGAGAAACAACAATTCCTAAAATGGTTATTTCGAGTATTTTGAATTAATTTTTTAACAAGAAGTATTCTTTGATACTTCTTGTTTTTGTATTTTATATTCATTCATTATCTATAAATATCATTTTTTCACATATTATAATTTCTATATCTCCTGAAAGAAGTTGTATACATACAGTTATGAACTTGTTGGTTTTAAATATATTTATAGGTTCTGAACATTTTTTTTTCTTTGCTTCTAATTGTTCTTTTTTTATCTTCTCACTCATATATTTTTCAGCGAAATCATCTTCTCCTAAATATATATCACATATACAATCCCCCGCATCTCCCCAAAAATCTAATCTATCAAATTTAAAATACACTACTTTTTCAAAACAAAGATTACATTCTTTATGTTTTGGCCACTCCCAATTTATATTCATATCTATCTTTTTTTCTGATACATTTATTATTATATTTTCAAGAAAGCTATCATGTAAATATATATCGTCTATTTCTTTTCTATTCTCATATATATAATTTTTAATAAACATATTTTTCCTCCATTCGAATTGAAACTCTTTAATAGAAATATATGCTTCTATATGGTTCTGGTATTTTTGTTAACGGTTTAAAATGCATTTTTCCTATTCCAATTTTATGTGATCCATTTGGTGTTATATGATAATGTGCTCCATTTTCAAAGTCTTCATTCCATTCAAATTTAGCTACTCCAATACTATTTTTCCATTTTATTATTGCTCCGTTATCTGTACCAGGATATACTTCCATTGTAAGTCCTTTAGGATTAAACCTATATGGATTAATTGGAAATACTATTGGTTGTTTTTTTGTTTGCGTTAATCTTTTAACTACAGTACTTGCCCCTGTAATAGTTGATGTTTTCACTTTATTGTTAGACATTATACTGCTTATTCCATTTCCTAACTTTGTTCCTAGTGAACTCAATCCCTCTATTACTGCTCCAGTTGCCTCTCCAAGTGCTGTTGCAATATTTTCTCCTGTGTCCTCTGGCATACTCTTTATCGCTAAAATTCCTAATATTCCTATAGCTACTCCACCCAGAAGAGTGAATACTCCCACATTTCCGTTTTCATCTGCCATATTAACAGGATTATTCTTGCAATAAGTATATCCGTTATGACTTAGTAAATCTCCTACTTGTCCACCATAGTTATCAAAGTTTATAAATCTTCCCCATTCAGGATTATAGTAACGTGAATTTAAGTAATATAATCCAGTTTCAACATCATATCTATAACTTTTATATCTATATGGATTTATTATTCCTATATTACTACTGCTTGTTATAT
>CAQOYX010000033.1:11029-16671 GCA_948852375.1 uncultured Clostridia bacterium | reverse complement strand
TGAATTATAATGATAAATACAAAATTTATCTATGTATTTTATATTCTTAAAAAACAATACATACCAAGGCAATTTCATAAAAAATTACAATTTTGTAATTTTTATGAAATAACTCTACATACATATAGAAATAGAGTTGACATAATCTGGAAAAAGAGTTATAATATAAAATATGTTAGGTAAGTATATGTATTAAACCACCACAATTAAGGAGGAAGAAAAAATGTCAAACGAGGAGTTTTTATTAGTATTAGAAGAAGTAAAGGGAAAAATTGCTACAATTGGCAGGCGGTGTAGAGGCGAAAAGCAACTAACAGCAGTATTCAAAATTGAAGATGAAATTGATTCGTTCCAGTTTCAAATAGGGCAGGGTTATGTTGAAATATACTATGACAACAAAAATATACCTATTGTAAAAAGGTATACAGCAAAAGAACAGGGAATTGTTTTCCCGCTAATGCTGTTATACACCAATGTTGCATATTATGTTTTGCAAGCAAAGTCGCATTTGACAAAACGGATATATGAACTAATATGTGCAGAAAAGCAAAAACTGGGGGAAGCAATAAGGAAAATTTGCATGCAGGATTTTGAAGAGTGTGTTATAACAAAAGAAAAAGTGGAGAAATTGAAAGCCTATGTAAATTGGGTAATTCCGCAGTTGCATCATTGTTCAGGAGAAATGGATGAGTACAGTGAAAGGTTTGACCTACAAGATTCTAGAAAATTAAAGAAGGTAAGAGGAGTTTATAGATCTTTCATGGTTGATACAAAACATATATATTATCATGATGAAATCATGGGTGAAGATATGAAGATTTTAGTAAATTCTCCAATGACTGCATATGTTGTGAGCATGTTGTTTTGCGAAAGCTATATTACATCAATTACATGGCTTAAAAAATATGAGCCAACAAGACAGTGGTGCCTGCTTGTTCCATGGAATATTATAACTACATTTCAAGAACTGATAACAAAGCTCTATTATTAAAAGCAAGAAGTGCTAACGTTTTTCGTTAGCACTTCTTTGCTATAATTTTTGTATTTATTCTAATTTAAAAGAATGTGGCAATAAGTCGTTTATTAAATATTCTTCTATTTCATCATTTTCTCCAAAACAAGCGTAAATCTTAAATTTATCATCAACATATTGGTTCATAAATTGTCTACAATAACCACAAGGAAGGCATTTATCTAAAACAGGTGCCTCTTTACTTGCACCAACTACAACAATATAAGAAAATTCACTTTCTCCTTCAGATAAAGCTTTTACAAAAGCTGTACGCTCTGCACAAATACTTTGTATACCATCATTTTCAATATTACATCCAAAATAAGCTTTACCAGTTTTTGTAACAAGGCAAGAACCAACATAATAATTAGTAGCTCTTGCATTCAGTCTCGCTTGTTTGGCAATTTTTATTGCATCTTTTAATTCCATATAACATCTTCCCCTTTTATTTAATTATACAAAATAAGATAAAAATGTCAATAATAAAATAAAAAGTATTACAAAATTAATTGTTACAAAAATTTTATTAAAATAAGAAAAAACTAAAAATTCACTATAATCACCCAAGTATCATAATATATATACAAAGGAGGGTGATTTTTTTATGGGTACATATATTATAAATGGAGGACGAAAGCTTGTAGGAGAAGTTTTGGTATCAGGGTCTAAAAATGCATCTTTACCCATACTTGCAGCAAGTGTGCTAAATAATGGCATTACAAAGCTGTATAATGTTCCGAATATTCATGATACAAAAGTAATGTTAGAAATATTAAAGTATTTAGGTTGCAAAGTTAAGAGAGATAATGATAAAATAGTTATTGATGCAAGGAATATTAAAAGATATGACATACCAGATGAATTAATGAGAAAAATGCGTTCTTCTGTAGTGCTTGTTGGAGCATTGCTTGGAAGATTTAAAGAAGTGGTATTTTCATGTCCTGGTCGGGTGTGATATCGGAGCACGACCTATTGATTTACATTTAAAAGCTTTTGAAAATTTAGGTATAAATATTACAGAAGATACTGGATATATTAGGTGCAAATGTGATAAAATAGTACCTAGTAAAATTCATTTTGATTTTCCAAGTGTGGGAGCAACTGAAAATGCAATTTTAGCATCTGTTTTATCAAATGGTACTACAACAATTTTAAATGCAGCAATGGAACCAGAAATAGTAGATTTACAAAACTTTTTAAACAAATTAGGAGCTAAGATTACAGGAGCAGGTACAAGTGAAATTGTTATAAAAGGTGTTTCTAATTTAAAAAGTTCAGGATATAAAGTAATGCCAGATAGAATTGAAGCAGGAACATTACTTTGTGCTTGTGCAATTACTGGAGGAAATGTTACATTAAAAGGTGTAAATCCTGAACATTTAGTACCAGTACTTGAAAAATTAGTAGAAAGTGGTTGCAAAATAGAATCAAGAAAAGATGAAGTAATTTTGCAATCACCCAAAAAATTAAAAGGAGCTAATATAAAAACAATGCCATACCCAGGTTTCCCAACTGATATGCAAGCAATATTTGCAAGTGTACTTGCTGTATCAAAGGGAACGAGTGTTGTTATAGAAAATATATTCGAAAACAGATATAAATATGCAAGTGAATTAGAAAGAATGGGTGCAAAATTTGTAATAGAGGGAAGAACAGCTGTTATTAAAGGGGTAAGAAAATTAAATGGTACAAATGTTGAAGCAAAGGATTTACGTGGAGGTGCTGCTTTAGTACTTGCAGGGCTTGTGGCAAAAGGAAAAACAACAGTAAGTAATATAGAATATATATTAAGAGGATATGAGAATTTAGATGATAAATTGAATAAACTAGGAGCAAAAATTACGAAAGAAGTGTGATGTAATGGGAAAATCTAAAAATACAGAACTAAACTTTCTTTATATGGATGAAAAATATCAAGAAAAATCAAAAAAGAAAAAGCCAAATATAAAAAAAAATATAAGGGCAGAAAAATTTTTAAATTCTGCCCAAGATAATATGTTTAATTTTGATAATGAAATTGTAATAGGAGTAACTAAAGTACCAAGTAAAAATACGAATCGGTAAGGCAAATAAGAAGGAAAAAGAAAAACAAAATAAAAAAATAGAAAAAGAAAAAATAAGACAAGAAAAAGTAAAAAAAGAAGAAATAAAGAGGATAAATCAAAATAGAATAAGGAAAGAAAAAAATGAAACTAAAAATAGTAAAGTGCAAATAACAGCTCCCTATGAAACAATGCAAGTTAAAGTAATACAAGAACCAACAGTAGAACAAGGAAAAACAAAGAAAAAAGTAAGAAATAATGTAAGGGCAGGTATTGTGTCTACCAAAGATAAAAGAAAAAGACAAATAGGATATGAACAAAAAAAAAATAATATAGAATTAAATCAAGAAAAAAAGATAAATAAGAAAATAAATATAGTAAAAGCAATTATAAAGTGGACAAGTTTAGTATCAGCATTAATTGCAACACTTATATTTTTTATGATGTCTCCTATATTTGATTTAAAACAGGTACAAGTAGTAAATAACGAAAAGCTAAGTAATGATACAATTATTAGTCTTTCCAGAATAACAATAGGAGAAAATATTTATAAAATAAATAGTAAGCAAGCAGAAAAAAATATTAAGCAAAATGCGTATATAGAAAGTGTAAAATTAAACAGAAAATTGCCTGATAAAATACTAATAACAGTAAAAGAAAGAAAAGCAAATTTTATACTAGAATATGCTAATAGTTATGTATATATAAATAATCAAGGATATATATTAGAAATTTCAGAAACAAAACCAAAATTATTAATTATAGAAGGATATACAACAAATTTAGACGAAATAAAAGTAGGAAGTAGATTGCAAGAAGATGATTTAGAAAAACTAATGGTAGTACTAAAAATTATAGAATCTGCAACAGGAAATGGAATAGATAATTTAATAACAAAAATAAATATACAAGACAAACAAAATTATACACTAGAATTAGAAAGTGAAAAAAAGATTGTATATTTGGGAGATGCTTCAAATTTAAGCAATAGAATGTTATACTTAAAAGCAGTTTTAGAAGAAGAAAAAGGTATTGAAGGAGAAATATTTATAAATGGAGATTTAAATAAAACAACAGTGTATTTTAGGAAGAAAGAATAAAAATTGAAGATATTTAAGCAAAGAAGTTGATACATGCCCATTTGCTTTGATAAAAGACAACCATTTATACAACATTATTATAGTAAAGCACTAGAATAGTTAATTTTGAAAAGTAGAGAGAAAACCCCTTTATTTAAGGGGGCTGTAAGCGTAGCTGACTGGGGATCTATAAATTATAACATGGCAATAATATTACTAAAAATATAAAAGTTATAACAAAGAAAGGAAAAGATGTGAAATGAATAAAAAACAAATAGCAATTACATTAGGAATTATGTGTCTTGTTCTTACATTAGGAATTATGATACAATTAAATACAATAGAAGATGCAACAAAAACTGTTGGACAAAGTAGAAATACTAATGGGTTAAGAGATGAAGTTTTAAAATGGAAAGAAAGATACGATAGAACATATGAATATTTAGAAAATGCAGAAAAGGAACTAGAAAATTGGAGGCAAGCAAGTACTAGTACTGATGCATCTTCAATAGAAAAGCAAGAAAAGCTAAAAGAATTGAATACATATTTAGGATTAACAGATGTAACAGGAAGTGGTGTTATTATTACTGTACAAGATAATATTACATCTAAATTAGTAACTGCAAACGATTTAGCACATGATGGAGATTTACGAGATATAATTAATGAAATAAAAAATATTGGTGCAGATGCTATTAGTATTAATGGTCAAAGAATAGTACAAACAACAGTAATAAACTGTGCTGGTGCAGTTGTACAAATAAATGGAGAATCTATAGGAAGTCCATTTGTAATTAAAGCTATAGGAAGTAGTGATTTATTTTATAATTTGCAAAGACCAGGTTCATTTATTGAAATTTTACGTGAAGATGGGCTTTTGGTGGATGTAAAGAGAAGTGATAATATAACAATCGAAAAATATAATGGTGTATTGACTAATAAATATATACAAAATGCAGATTAGTCAATATTAAAAGAAAGTGAGGTTTTAGGATTGGAAAAAGGCAAAAAAATTATGACAATAACAATTGGTTTAATATGTTTTATTTTAACGTATGTAATTTTTATACAATTTAAAACAATAGAGGAAACGAACATAACAGAAATAAAAACAGTTACTGAAGCAGAACTAAGAGAAAAAATAGTTTTATGGCGTGAAAAATATGAAGAAACATATGAAAAACTTAAACAGACTAATGATACAATAGCAGAATATAGAAAAAGAAGAGAAGCAAATCAAGAGGCATCAGAATTATTAGATAAAGAATTATTACAAGCACAAATTTTAGCTGGACTAACAGATGTAAAGGGAAATGGAGTTGTTATAACATTAACAGATAATGAAGAAACAGAAAAGATTAAAGCATATGATTTACGTTATCTTATAAATGAACTAAAATCAGCAGGTGCAGAAGCGATTAGCATTAATGAACAAAGGATAGTAAACATGAGTGATATTGTAGATATTTTTATAGGAGACGAGGCTGAAAATCATTATATAGTATTAAA
>CAQOYX010000033.1:7692-11016 GCA_948852375.1 uncultured Clostridia bacterium | reverse complement strand
TAAAGTACTAGACAAAGAAAAAGTTATAGTTTCTCCATATGTAATAAAGGCAATTGGAGATCCAAAGTATTTAGAAAGTGCATTAACAGTTAAAAAAGTAGGCTTTATGGATCAATATATTAAAAATGCAACACTAGAAAGACAAAATAATATTAAAATTCCAAAATATGATAAAGAAATAAAGATAAGGTATGTAAATTTAAAGGGGGAAAAATAAAATGATTTTTATAGCAATATTAATAGGATGTATTGTAGGAATTCTTGCTGGAATGAATGCACCAATAATACCATATAGTTTATCTGGATATTTAGCAATTTCAATTGTGGCAGCACTCGATTCTGTATTTGGAGGAATTACCTCAGTTTTAAAAGGAAATTTTGATTTAAAAATTTTTGTTTCAGGTTTTTTTGGAAATGCTATTTTATCAATTTTACTTACATACTTAGGAGAAAGGCTAAATGTAGATATCTACCTTGCAGCAATTATTGTATTTGTAGGAAGAATGTTTACAAATCTTGCAATTATACGTAGATATTACATAGATAAATGGACAAGCAAGAAAAGTTAAACTACTAAATTAATCAATATAAGATATTATTACAAATTGAAGGCAAAAATATTACAGAAATATTACAAAAACTATTGACTTTTTTAATAAAATATAATATCCTTAGCTATGTAAAAAAACAATAAGAAAAAATGGAGGAGTAAACTTTGGCAATAGGTGATATAATAGTTGGAATTGATATTGGAACATCTAAAGTATCAACTGTTGTAGGTGAAGTTAATAATTTTAATCAAATTGAAATTATATGTTCAACTAACAGTAAATGCGAAGGTATCAAAAAAGGAAAAATAATTAACGAAGATGAAGTTGCAATAGCAATAGCTACAACAATAAAAAATGCTGAAGATGAAGCAGATTTTAAAATAAATTCTGCGTATGTTACAATTCCTGGTAAGTATATAACAATAGTACAAAATAGTATAACAAAAGAACTTAAGGATAAATATGCAAGTATTTCAGTAAGAGATGTAGGTCAAGCTATAATGCAAGTAAGGGATATCGAAGTTCCAGAGGGAAAGACAATTATAGATATAGTTCCAAATGAATTCATACTAAAAGATGGGAAAATAACTCGGAGATCCAGTAGGAAGTTTTAGTCAGGAATTTACACTTAATGCACAAATAGTGCTTGCAGATAAGGACTATACAAGACTACTTTCAGGAATATTAAAAAAATCAGGATTAGAAATTGATGGTATGGTACCAAATACACTGGCTGAAAGAAATTTAATATTAGATGTAAATGAATTACATGATAATGTTATGTTATTAGATATAGGAGCAGGAAATACAGATATAGGAGTATTTGATGGAGAAGCATTTATTTATACAAATACAATACCTTTAGGAGGAAACAACATAACAAGTGATATAGCAGTAGTTTTAGAAATATCAGAAGAAGAAGCGGAAAAATTAAAAAAGCAATATGGACTAGCCCTAAAATCTTTTATAGATAATGATAATGATATAATTTTAAATACCTGCAAAGGAGAATCTAAAAATAAGATTATAAAAAGTTCAGAATTAATTGAAATTATAGAAGCAAGAATTGAAGAAATATTTTCACTTGTAAATAAAGATATTACAAGCCAAGGAATTAAATCTAGAATAAACAATGTTGTATTAACAGGACAAGGGATTACCAATATAAACAAAAGTGATGTTGCAGGAAAAATAATATTAAATATACCAGTAAAAATGTCTACAGGAAGATTGGTAAGCACAATAAGACCAACCTATAGAACAGCATATTCATTAGTAAGATATATTGCAGCAAGGCCTTTTGCAAAAACTGTGTCAAGCAGTATTGATACAAAATCAAATACAAATATTTTTATGGCGATAATGGAAAGAGTAAAAGAATTTTTCTATTCTTAGGAATTAAATATACAAGGGATACTTGTTAGAATAAATGCACCAATGGGAATAAATTATACTAAAAATGAAATGTACTTTTTAAATATATAAAAGGAATAAGAATAAGTTATCAATTTTAATAATATAAATAAAATTTGGGAGGATTAAAGATGATGGTAGACTATGAAGAAAATAGCAATGATAGAATGATGGATGGAACAGCTACAATAAAAGTAATTGGTGTTGGAGGAGCAGGAAACAATGCTGTAAATAGAATGGTTGAATCAGGAATTAGAGGAGTAGAATTTATTTCTGTAAACACTGATAGACAAGCACTTCAAGAATCAAAAGCAGGAACAAAAATTCAAATAGGAGAAAAAATAACAAGAGGATTAGGAGCAGGAGCAAACCCAGATATAGGAGCACAATCAGCAGAAGAAAACAAATCGGAAATAGCAGAAGTATTACGTGGAGCAGACATGGTTTTCGTAACAGCTGGTATGGGTGGAGGAACAGGAACAGGAGCAGCTCCAATAGTAGCATCTTGTGCAAAAGAAATGGGAATATTAACAATAGGAGTTGTTACAAAACCATTCACATTTGAAGGTAAAAAAAGACTTTCACAAGCAGAACGTGGAATAGAAAGTCTAAAAGGAAAAGTAGATACATTAGTTGTAATACCAAATGATAAGCTTTTGCAAATAATAGATAGAAAAACATCTATAGTAGATGCTTTCAAAATGGCAGATGATGTATTAAGACAAGGTGTGCAAGGTATATCAGACCTAATTGCAGTACCAGGACTTGTAAACTTAGACTTTGCAGATGTTAAAACAATTATGCTAAATACTGGTATGGCACACATGGGAATAGGAAGAGCATCAGGAGAAAACAGAGCAGAAGATGCAGCAAAACAAGCAATACAAAGTCCATTACTTGAAACATCAATAGAAGGAGCAAGAGGAGTTATCATCAACATAACAGGTGGAGAAGAGCTAGGATTACACGAAGTAAACACAGCAGCAGAGCTAGTTCAACGCAGTGTAGACCCAGAAGCAAACATCATCTTTGGTGCAGTTATAGATGAATCTATGGGAGATGAAATATCAATAACAGTAATAGCAACAGGGTTTGAAAAAGACTTACCTATTTCAACAATAGGAGTAGCAGAAAGAGTAAATAAAGCATGGGACAAAAAAATAAACTCAATCCCAACAAGTAGTGAAAGTTCATCAAACTCAAGCGATTTAGATATACCATCTTTTTTAAGAAATAAAAAGGGAATAAGTAAATAAGAAAGTATTTTAATTAATTTAAGTAAAAATATGGAATTATATGGATATATACAAAAAGCAAGAACAAGTTCTTGCTTTTTGTATACCATAAAACTGTGGCGGGG
>CAQOYX010000033.1:0-7682 GCA_948852375.1 uncultured Clostridia bacterium | reverse complement strand
TATATATAACCCCGCCGTTCTAGTGTACCATAAGGAACACGCACATATAGTTAGAAAAAAGTCTAACTTAAGTTGGAACTAAAAGTATCCCGAAAAAAAACCAATCATACAGTTACCTCCTGGCTGGAACCAGCCGCCTACACGTCAATAAAATTTTTTTAATTAGTACGGGTAAAATAATGGGATCTTTGTTTTTCATAATGTCTCTCCTTTCGATGTGTTTACCAACTATGATGTAAGGCTTTATTGCCTGTACAAATTAAGTATAACACATAATTTTACAAAATGCAATACATAATTAAAATGTTATGTAAATACATAACATTTTAATAAAACTATTAGTAAAACGCATAATAATTACAATACAATTGTTAAAATTTGCAATTTAATAGGAATATAAAAAAGAAATAATCTAAAAAAGTAGATTATTTCTTTTTTTCTACACCACGTTATGACATACTTTTAGCACATAAAGTTGTACAATAGAAAAAGTTAAACAAATAACAAATTAAAACGATATAGCAATAAAAGAGCAAAGGAGGAATAAGCACGACGATATATTTAGATGTAATATTACTAGAAAACGTATGCATGAACTATATCATATTGTTTGCTACAGGACTTATATGTAAAGTAAAAATAAAACAAACAAAAATCATCATATCAAGCCTACTTGGGGGAATATATGCAATATTAACTTTCATACCAATACTAGAAATATACAAAAAATTTATATGTAAAATAATTATATCAATCACAATGATATACATAGCATTTACACCAAAAAACATAAAAACATTATTAAAACAACTTATATTATTTTATTTAGTATCATTTGCCTTTGGAGGATGTGCATTTTGCCTATTATATTTTGTAAAACCGCAAGACATCTTAGTAAGAAATGGTTACTTAACAGGAACATACCCTATAAAAATAGCACTACTTGGAGGAATAGTAGGTTTTGTAATAGTAAATATAGCATTCAAATTAGTAAAAGGAAAAATCACAAAAAAAGACATGTTTTGTGATATAGAAATATTTTTTAAAGAAAAAAGTGTACAAATAAAAGCAATGATAGATACTGGAAATATGCTAAAAGACCCAATAAGTGGAATGCCAGTTATAGTAGCAGAAAGTAAAATTTTAGAAAAAATAATTCCAAAAGGAATTATAGATAATTTAAACCAAATATTAGGAGGTGGAAAAGAAAATATATTAAATGAAGAAGAAAAAGAATATCTACCAAAGTTTAGAGTAATACCATTTTCATCACTAGGAAAAGAAAAGCGGATTATTACTTGGCTTTGTTGCAGATGAAATTATAATAAAAACAGAAGATAATGAAAAAAGACTAAACCAAATTATTGTAGGTATATATGATAAGTACATAAGTAAAAGTGGAGCATATACAGGCTTAGTTGGATTGGATATTATAGAAAGGTGTGAGGAAAATGAATATTTTGCAAATGCTAAAATCTAGCATTAATACAATTTATGTAAAATATATAAATAAAGATGTAGAAGATATCTATGAACTACCAATATATTATATAGGAGGTAGTGGGAGTTTACCTCCACCGCTTGAGCCAGAAGAAGAGGAAGATGTATTAAATAAGCTTGCAAATGGAGATGATGAAGCAAGAAAAACTTTAGTTGAAAGAAATCTAAGGCTAGTAGTGTACATAGCAAAAAAGTTTGAAAATACAGGAATAGGAATAGAAGATTTAATATCTATTGGAACCATTGGATTAATGAAAGGAGTTAATACCTTTAATACAGATAAAAACATAAAGCTTGCAACATATGCTTCACGTTGTATAGAAAATGAAATTTTGATGTATTTAAGAAGAAGTAATAAATTAAAAGGCGAAATATCAATAGATGAACCATTAAACCAAGATGGAGACGGAAATGAACTATTATTGTCAGATATATTAGGAACAGATGGAGATGTAACGTCACGTGCCATTGAAGATGAAGTAGATAAAAAATTACTAAGGGCATCAATGCAAAAACTAAACAATAGAGAAAAAAATATTATGGAATTGCGTTTTGGTTTTATTAGTGGAAACGAAAAAACACAAAAAGAAGTGGCAGATATGCTAGGAATTTCACAAAGCTATATATCAAGGTTAGAGAAAAAAATTATTGGGAAGATGAAAAAAGATATTATGAGCAAAACGGGGTAATATTGTCAAACATGGTCGATAAGTAATATGAATATCAAAGCTTTCTTTTGGAAATACTTTTAAATATAAGTATTTCGTAAAAGGAGGCTTTTTTAGTGATAAGAAAAGTTGAAATAAGTAATGTTGATACTTCTAAACTTCCTGTATTATCAAATGAAGAAAAAGAAGAGTTATTTATTAAGATAAAGAAAGGAGATTTAGAAGCAAGAGAGAGGTTTATTAATGGAAACTTAAGGTTAGTTCTTAGTGTACTTGGAAAATTTGCAAATAGATCAGAAAGTATGGATGATTTGTTTCAAGTTGGGTGTGTAGGACTTATTAAAGCAATAGATAATTTTGATTTATCTCTTAATGTACAATTTTCAACATATGCTGTGCCTATGATTATTGGTGAAATTAGAAGATATTTAAGGGACAATAATCCAATACGTGTTAGTCGTTCTGTAAGGGACTTAGCATATAGGGCATTACAAGCGAGGGAAAAGCTTACAAAAGAATTAAATAAAGAACCAACTATTGCGCAAATTGCACAAGAAATGGGAGTTCCACAAGAAGAAATTGTGCTTAGTTTCGAAGCAATACAGGATCCACTTTCTTTGCAAGAACCAGTATATAATGATGGTGCAGATAGTATTTATATTATGGATCAGGTTAAGGATAGTAAGAATACAGATGAAAAATGGGCGGATAATATGACAATACAGCAGGCTATGAAAAAATTGAATGATAGGGAAAAGATGATTATTACTAAAAGATTTTTTGATGGTAGAACGCAAAATGAGGTTGCAAATGAGATTGGAATAAGTCAAGCTCAGGTTTCTAGGCTTGAGAAGGACGCTATTTATAGGATTAAAAAGCTTTATAAGTAATGGTTTTGGGATTTTGCAGTTCGCTTCTAGGAAGTAATATATTTTGTTTTCTTCATTTCGCCTTCCAAGCTCACGGGTATTCCCTTTCCTACTGGGCTGTCGGGTCTACATTTCGAAAATAAAATATATTATTTCTTTCACGCTGGTTTGAGGATTAAGATAGATGAATTAATAAATTTGAATGTAAATGTAGGAGGTCGTGTGTGAAGTTGTTTTTTGAGATAATTGAATTTGTGTTGTATGCATTGATGATTGTGCTAATATCTAAGTATGTTTTGGTGAATTTATTAAGAAAATTTGCTGAAAGTTTGAATTTGAAGGCAAAAACAGTTGGTAATATTGCAGGAATAGCAACTTCTATGCCAGAATTTTTAAGTGTTGCCTTTGCAAGTTTTGCAGGGCTTGTTGGAACTAGTATTTATAATATTTTAAGTTCAAATATAATTAATTTTGTACAATATTTGTTTGCAATATTTTTAAATAAGAATACAAAAGCATTAAAAAATAAGGCATTGAAAATAGATATTTTTATGGTAGTAATTACAATAATTATTCCGTGTTTAATGTTAATATTCAATATGGAAGTAAGTTTACAAATTGTTCCAATATTTATATTATTATTTGCACTTTTTTATTATATAAATGCAAATACACATAAACTATATTTACGAAAAGAAGAAAAGCAAGAAGAAGATATAATTAATAAAGAAAGTAGATTTATAAAAGGAAAAAGGGAAGTTACTATAAAATATTTATTTTATCTTATATTAACAAGTATAGCACTATTTATAGTGGGAAATTTATTAAGTGGAACACTAGAAAATTTATGTTTACAATTTAACATACCACAATTTATCATAGGTATTTGTTTAGGCTTTATTACAAGCCTACCAGAACTAATTACTTTTTTTGAAGCACAAAAACATCATAAAAATGATAATAGTAATTTAGGAGTAGTAGAAGCAACAAGTAATCTCTTAACATCTAATGTGTTAAATTTGTTTTTCATACAAAGTTTTGGAATTATAATATATGTAATTTTTTATTAAAAGGGATTGTATGTTTAAACTCTACCCCTTAAAGTAGACACTAATAAAAAAGAGGTGTATACTTTAAGGGGGTATTTTTATGTTTTTAAAATATCTTTTTTATGAATAAAGTTTCAAGCAAAGAGTATAATAATACTATACTTTAGTAAAAAAGGAGAAGGCTTGCCTATATGTATGAAGAATATGTAAAAGAACCTAAATTAGTGGAAAAGACAGAAGAAGAGTTAAATGTTGAGTTAATAAAAAGTATAATAAAGACAAAAGCAGAATTAGACAATGCAAATAGAAACTATGAGTTTGCAGAAGGAGAGTTAATAGATTATTATTTATATCAAATAAAAGCAAACCAATCAAAGTTAAATTACTTATTGAAAAAAGCAAAGAAAAATAAAATAATAATTGATATGATAAAGCAAATAGAGATTCGAAAAAATAAATATTTTGAGGATACAAGTGCAGTATAAAATAATATATAAATATATGGAAGCAAATTTTATTATAAATAAAAAATAAGAATAATTGTCCAAGTTATATCATACTATGTAAAAAAGGACGAGGTGATATATTTGGAGGATAATACTTTAATTATTTATATAGCATGTATTTGTTTTCTTTTCTTATTTGGACGAATATTTATACTACCAATAAAAAGTGTCTTAAAATTAGTTTTAAATTCCATATTAGGTGGTTTAATAATATATCTAATAAATTTAATAGGAGGACTATTTGCATTCCACATTGGATTAAATTATATAACAGCAATATTTATAGGAATACTAGGAATACCAGGGGCAATATTACTTATAATATTGAAAATATTTATTGGATAATTACATAAAATAATTACATAAATATTGACAAAAAACGGATAATGATATATATTAATTAATATAGTTGCAGTTTTGGACTATACCTGTGTGTAACAAGGAATAAATAATTTTATCTTGTAAAGGAGACAAAATGATGAAAGAGCTAGAAGAAGTTTTAACACCCAAACAGCTGGAACAATATAAAGATGTATATCTCATTGGTAACTCTGTAATGCAACCGATATGTAGCGGTAATACGCCAACGGCAGATACATTTAAGGCGGTTGCAATAAATGCTGATGGAAAAGTTGCTGTTTATACTGCCGAGGATTTTAGTATTGATAGTTATGGAGATTTTGTTTATGATTGGGGTCAATGTGGTTATAACTATATTTATAGGGATGATACACCAGTAGAAGTGATAGAGATTTTGGATGCGGTAATAAGATCTAAAAAAGAAGCTTCCAAAGAGTAATATATAAGAAAGCCAAGCAATCAAAGTCATAATCAAAAAAATATCTGAAATAATGCATTTGTTACACACATAAAAAGGAATACCTAATATGGGGTATTCCTTTTACAGTATATAGCGATATACGCCATTTTAACTAATTTTATAAAATATCTTCCTATTCCACAGTAACAGATTTTGCAAGGTTTCTTGGTTTATCTACATCTAACCCTTTTTCTTTTGAAATGTAATACGCAAATAATTGTAATGGTATTATAGATAAAATTGGGGAAATTAGTGGATGTGTTTTTGGTATATTTATTACTTCATCATAATTTGCTTGTTTTAAATCTTGATTTGTTATAATTAAAGTTTTAGCTCCACGAGTTATTACTTCTTGTATATTGCTAACAGATTTTCCTACTAAATCTGGGTCTGTTATAATTCCTACTACTGTAATTCCATTTTCAATTAACGCAATAGGTCCATGCTTTAATTCACCTGCTGCATATGCTTCTGAATGTATATATGATATTTCCTTTAGCTTTAATGAAGCCTCCATTGTTACTGTATAGTCATTACCTCTTCCTAAAAAGAATATATCTTTTTCTTTGTAAACTTTTTTTGCAAAATTTTGAATAGAAGTTACATCGTCTAAAATGTTTTGTATTTTCCCAGGTAATAGTAAAATTTCGCTTTTTATATTTTCTATTAATTTTTTATCACTAACATTTAAAATTTCTGCAAAATGTAATGCAAGTAGTGCAAGTAATGTTACTTGAGAAGTATATGCTTTAGTTGATGCTACAGCAATTTCTGGCCCTGCATGTGTATAAAGTGTATAATCGGCTTCCCTTGTAATAGAACTTCCAATTACATTTGAAATTGCAATTGTTTTTGCACCAAGTGTTTTTGAAAGCTTTAAAGCTGCAATCGTGTCTGCTGTTTCTCCAGATTGGCTAATATAAATACATAAAGTTTTATCATCAATTAAAGGTTTGTGGTACCTAAATTCAGATGCAATATCAACTGTAACTGGAATTCTACATAATCTTTCTAGTAATGGTTTAATTGCTGAACCTGCATACATTGCAGTACCACAAGCAACTAAATATATTTTATTTACAGTTTTTAGATATTCCTTATCAAAATTAATATCACTAAAATTAATTTCTCCATTTGCTTTTAATCTTGCTCCAATTGTTTCTCGTATAGAGCGAGGTTGTTCATATATTTCCTTTAACATATAATCTGGATAACCATCTTTTTCAGAAGATGTAGCATCCCATTCAATATTTTGAATTTCTTTATTTAGTTTTTCTAAATTGATGTCATAAAAATTAATTTTATCCTTATATACTTCTACAATGTCACCGTCATCTAGTAAATAAAATCTTTTAGTGTAGCTAAGAATAGCTGGTATATCTGATGCTATATAGTTTTCATTATCGCCGACTCCTATAACTAAAGGACTATCTTTTCTTGCAATTACCAATACATCTGGATAAGCTTTACAAAGTACTTCTATTGCATAACTTCCTTTTAAGTCTTTACATGCTTTTGATACTGCTCTTAAAAAACTTTTTTCATCTTTATTTATATCTTGTGTATAATAAAAATGAATTAAATTTGGTATAGTTTCTGTATCAGTAGTAGATTTAAAAATATAACCATTAGCTTCTAAAAGTGTTCTTAGTTCTTGGTAATTCTCTATAATACCATTATGAACAACACTAAAAGTATTAGAGTTATCCATATGAGGATGAGAATTTTCTTTGCAAGGTACACCATGTGTTGCCCATCTTGTATGAGCAATACCGCATAGTACCTGTTAAATCATTAATTCCTTCTAAATTATATAAATTTTTTACTCTTCCTTTGTCTTTCATATTAGAAATATACCCATTTTCCATGGTAGAAATACCGCTTGAATCATACCCCCTATATTCTAATTTTAAAAGCCCATTAATTAATATAGGACATGCTTTTTTTGTTCCTATATATCCTACAATTCCGCACATAAAATAAACCTCCTAAAAATATAAAATTTAGAAAGTATGTAAAAGTTACTTAAGTAGCTAGATTTGTTAAAATATCACTATTTTTTTTTGCTAGCAATTAATGACAGTAACATGCCATAGAACCATCCGCCGAATATTTCGATAAGTTCCATCCTCGTCAACAATATATTAATTGTCCAGGCGCTTTAATTTAGAATAAAATTTTTACATAAACTTTCATAATAATAATATATTACACTAAAATACAAAAAGTAGCAAGTCCAATAAGAAAAAATTAATATTTGCAAATACCGA
>CAQOYX010000032.1:3083-16849 GCA_948852375.1 uncultured Clostridia bacterium | reverse complement strand
TTATTAAGAGGACCATCTGGAATAGGAAAAACAGAAAGAATAAAAACATTGTATCCAGACTTGATTTATATGAAATTAACAAATAATATGTTCCCAGAAAAAGTAGTAGGGTCAGTCAACTTACAAACAGGGCAAAGCATACCACCGGATTTTGCAAAAACTGCTATTATGCAAGAAGCAACAGAAGAGGAGAAAAAACAAATAGAAGAAAATATACAAAGCATATACGATATAGCAGATACAGTATATGAAAGGTCAAAAGATAGTGATAAAAAAGTTGTAATAATGCTAGATGAGCTTTTAAATGTAAAGCCAGCAGTTCAAAGTTTAGTATATACATTAGTATTAAATAGAATGGTAGAGATAGGGAAAGGACTAAAATTACCAGACAATGTAGTAGTTGTAGCAACAGGAAATCAAAAGAAATATTCAAGTGTAGCAGAAGACCTAGCAGAGCCACTAGAAAAAAGATTTGACCATATATTAGATATGGAGCCAAAAGTAGGAGAATGGATAACAGAATATGCAATTCCACAAAAAATACATCCATCAGTAATAGGATATATGTTATCAAAATACAACAACTCTGGAAAAAGCGAAGATATACAAGACATAGGATATTTCTATGAAGAGCCAGATGTAGGAGAAGAACATTTAGACAGAAATGGATGTAAAGGAAGAACAAACGATCCTCGTGGTTGGACATCAATTTCAAATACTTTATATAATTTTGAGAGAAATTTAGAAACAGGAAAATATGAAGGAAAAGATGTAGAAGATATAATACAAAGGTCAATAAGTTCAAAACTTAGAGAAGAATGGTCAGCAGAATTTTTTGATTTTTATAATCTTCCAACATTAACACCAGAAGAAGTAACAAAGGGAATGGGAGAAGGATATACACAAGCAGATTTACCGAGAGACATAAGTGAAAGGTTTGCCTATATGACAGCATTGATAACAGCAGATGAAACACAAGTTGAATCTTGTAGAGAATTTATAAGAAAGCATTGTGATCCAGAATATTTGGAAGTATTTGATATCTACTGGGCTGGAAATGATGAAAGAAAAATGGAAAAAATAAGCGAACTACAAGAAATGTCTTTATCATTACATACTGGAAAAGAAACAAAAGAATATGCAAGTGATGGAATAGCTAAATATACAGATATAGGGCAAATGTATAGTTCATATTTAACAAGAGATTCTAAAGAATCTATAAATGAAGAAGATGAAAGATATTAATTATGATAAAATTGTTGTAGTTAATTTTGAGGAAGGAGAAACATGTAAATGATTGCTAATACAGATTTGATTTATGATGTAAAGAGAAAAATGCTAGCAAAATATCCTAGATTTGGTAGTGAAATAGCTGTAGCTAATATTGAATTTAAAGACAATCTAAAATATCATACAGCAGCAACTGATGGCAAAAATATATATGTTGATCCTAACTATTTTGCAGACTTAAGCGAAAATGATAGATTATTTACAATAGCACATGAAATAATGCATATAAAATTTATGCACATGTTTAGATTAAAGGATAAAAGTGGAGTAAAAAGAGATCCAGAACTTTGGAACATAGCGACTGATGCTATTATAAATGCTAATTTAGAAAGAGATGGATTTACAATTAAAGAAGGATATGTAAATATGCCAGAAGCATTAGATTATTCAGCAGAAGAATTTTATCAAAAATTATTACAAGAAAAAGAAAAAAAAGAGCAAGAACAAAATAATAATCAAAACCAAGAACGAGGAGATGGACAAGAACAGGAACAAAATAATAAGCAAGAGAATGGACAGAGCGATGGGCAAGATGATAAACAACAGAATGAGCAAAATCAAGAACAAGATAACGAACAAAATGGCGATAATGAAAATTCAGAACAAACTGAAAATCAAAATTCAGGTGAAGGTAAAAATCAAGGAGATGACCATAGTTTATGGGAAGAAGCATTTAAAGAACAGCAAAATTCTGGGAAGAAAGGACAAAGACAAGATAAGAATTCACAAAGACAAGTAGAGAAACAAGAACAAGAGCCAACTGAAGAAGAACAGACAGATATAGATTTTGATGAAAGAGGAGAATTTGAAGATAATAGAAAAGAAAAAAGAGAAAAATTCAAATCTAGACGCGAGAAAACTGAAAAAGATATACGAAATACTGATAAAGGAAAAATAGAATTAGGAAATATAGGAAAAAGCAAAGAAGAAATTGATTGGAAACTTCTAATACGCAAAGAAATAGAAAAGAGTGAAACAATTTGGAGTCAAAGGCGTTCCATTGCAGAAAATAATTATGCATATAGATTAGAAGAAAATGATATAGAAGATGATGCAGAAACAGAAGTTATGATTGATGTTTCTGGGTCAGTAGATTTAGAATTAGTAAAATCATTTTTAAGACAACTAAAACCATTATTAGAACAATCAAAATTAAGAGTAGGATGTTTTAACGAGCAATTTTGGGGACTGGTAGATATAAAAAATGTAAGAGATATAGATAATTTTACGATACCTAGAGGAGCTAGAGGAAATTCAGCATGGACAGAAGATTGGGATTTAGCAGTTAGATCATTTACTAAAAAAAGAGAAATAAACAAAATTGTTTTTACTGATGGCTATCCTTGTCCTGGAACTATGCCAAAAGAGGATTTAAAAAGAGAAAATATTATTTGGTTAGTTTATGGAAATAAAGATTTTAAACCCTGTTGTGGTAAGGTTATAAACATTACTGAAAAACAATTAGAACAATTACATCAAGTTGATAAAAGCATTTCTATGGAAGATATGAGTAGATAAAATTAAAACAAAGTTCATTCTATTTTAATGTTAGAATGAACTTTGTTTTATGTAGTTAGTAAATTCCATATTTCATTATTATCAGATAAATCAAAGATTTCCTTTTTAAAATTAACCCTTTTTAAAGCAACTTTGCTAATAGAATGAGCATTAGGCTCATTAGCAAATAAAAAAACACTAATAAAAGGTAAGGAAAATAGTGTTGAAAAGATATTTTTATTTGTTTCATTAATATCAAAATTAGATCTATAAATTTTATTATTAGAAAGTTTTAACAAAAATACTTCTGAAGAATCAGGTATTGAATAATGAATAACATTAATATTATCTAAATTTCTTGTATTATAATCTTTTAAAACAAAACAGGGAATATCATTTGTATCCCTTAAAATAGCCAATGTATTATTGGGTAATTCGTTTATTTTATCACAAGTAGTTAATATTTCTGACATAAGTGCCACCTCTTAAAACAAAATTGTATTATGATTATAACATTTTATATGAAAAAATCAACTAAATATGGAGAAGTGGATATAAAAAAACTCTAAAAAGTAGGGGAGAGTAAGAAGAAAAAAATTTAAGTGTATATATTTTTTTTATAAAATAAATGTGCTAAAATATAAATGTATTCAAAATTAGTCGCTATAAGATAAAATCTTATTAGTGATACCTGGAAACAGGGTAAGCTGATTTATTCAGCATGACTTTGCTTTTTAGCAAAGGTAAAGTAAGTAGCACTTTTAATAATGCCACTTATAGTTAAAACACAGCTATAGGGGGAATTGTGCTTAAAATTAAATAAAACAAAATTAACAGGTAAGATTATAAAATCAAACTTGTTATTTTTTTGTTTAAAAAGTGAAAGGAGGATAGATTAATAGTTTTTGAATACAAAAATAAAAAGAATTTATAAAAAGGAGGGAAAAGATTTGAAAACTTTTAACTATGAATCAAATTGTGTAAAATACAGAGATTGTTTTTTTGATATGGGAGAATATCGCAAAGGTAGAATTAGCTTATCTATATATGGCTATGTAGGAGATGACAAAGAGGTATCTCATATATCTAATGTAACAGTTGATGTAGAAGATGATTTATTAGAAAATCAAATTGTAATTGACAATTATGGAAATAGCAATTTAATAAGTTTTCTAATGGATTTAGGAATTGTAAAAAGCATTGTAGGAAGAATAGGTATTAAACTTATTGCATTGCCAGTGGTAGAGCTTGATTTAGAAAAACTAAAAGAATATAGTTATGATAAGGAGGTCTTGCGATATGCTAGTTAGTCATTCTTGGTGTGAAGAAACAGCAAACGACATATTATATGAAGTCGAACAATTACTATGTGATAATGACATAAAAATTAATAACAAAGATCCAAAACAAAACAAATTTGAAAGAGAAGATTCGTACATAAATGTAAAAGATTATAATGAATTAAAAGAAAAAATAACAAAGCAGTTAATAGAACTTGTAGAATATACAGAATATCAAATAGAAGAAGCTGCTTAAAATGGAAGGAGAAAAAATAGTATGGATATACAAAATCTAGTAAGAGAAAGAGTAATTGGAAATATAAAAACAGGAATGAAAGGAGAAAATGGATTGCCTAAAAAATTATCTTATTTTCATGTAGAAGAAGATAAAGGAACAACTTATGAAATGGTAGATATTTTTAAGCAATTATATCCAGGAAAACCAACATCATTAAAAATAAGGTTTACATCTGAAAATCCATTTAATTTTAAATTTAAAAGATATGTAAATGGAAAAGCAGTATGTATTGGAAATGATACAAAAGCAATAACAGTTGGAAAAGATGATAGAGGGAATAATGCACAGGTAGAAATAGACTGTGGGGAACAATGTCAACATAGGCAAAATGGCAAATGCAAATTAAAAGGTAGTTTAAAGTTTGTATTAGATGGAATTGAAGCAGGAGGTGTATGGAATTTAAGTACATCTGGAGGAATTTCTTTATCTAATATCGCATCAGAAATTATAAAATATAAAAAGGCTGGAATGAGTATAATAGATGTTCCGTTTGAACTAACTCTAACAGAACAAGAAAGCCTTGCCTATGGAAAGTATTATAGTATTGATTTACACCGTTTAGATATAAAGCCACAATTAACAGGAGAAAAACCTCAAATAGAAGATAAACAAATACCTAATAAGCAAGAGAGTAAGCAATTAACAGAGGGAAAAAAAGAAAGCAAAAAGGAAAGTAAAAAAGAAAAAGTAGAAGAAAAAGCAAAAGAACCTGAAGTAATTGATAAGCCTAAAACAGAAGAGAAAAAAGAAGAACAACCCAAAGAAGACTTTTCAAATTATCTAACTGTTAAAAAATTTATGCCTACAATAATTAATAATGCAAAATTTGACAAAATTATTTTTGAAGATATTAACTCTCAAGATGTTGAATATGTATTACATCCAAAAGCAAATCAAGAATTAATAAAATGTATGCCAGGAACTGTTATAGAAATGATAAGTTCTAAAGTTGAAGCAGATAGAAATATTCTTTGTAAATATGAAATAAAGCAAAGAATAGATGCTGATGGAAGTGTAACAGAAATTAATAATAATGAAATGAAAGAAGCAGTTTAATATGGAGATTAAACCGCTTTTTATATTAATAATGAAAGGAAATTTTTAAAATGTTGAAGTTAATAAAAAAATCCCTAATCATATTATTACTTATTACTATAGATACTATAGTTTTTATTAGTAAAAGTATATACAAATTATACACAAAAAACAAGTCTAAAATAGAAAAAATCTCAAAAAGTTTTTATATTGAACTAAAAGAAGAATTAGCACGATAATAGGAAAGTAGAATATGAGAAATAAATATAACTATGGTGAATTAGTTAAAGTAAATGGTATAGGGAAAATTTATGGAAAAGTAAAAAATAAACTAGGATTTATACTTGAAAAAGACAGCTATTATGCAGATTACTATATAGATTTAATTTTTGGTAAAAAAGACTGGTTTAAAGAAAAATCAATTGAAAGGATACTAGGTAAAAAGAAAAACAAAGTAGAAAGATATCAAATCAGATTATGTACTACTGTAGATGGATATGAATTAATAAAACATAATTTACAAGAAAATGAGCCAATAAGCAATAATAAATTAGGTCAAATAAACATATATAAAAGATTTAGCAAAAAAGGAAAAGACTATATTATAGTAGGTTGGAGTTCTGTTTTCTGGCCTGTGAGTAATAAAAGCATTCATATCATAGAAAATACAATAAAGACTTTTAAAAAGCTAGATATACCATTTCAATATATTGTAATGAATGAAGAAAATATCACAGATATCGAAATATACGAATTTACAGATAATGACAACAATGTAGAAGTATTTTCAATTGAAAGAAAAATAAAAATTAAAAATTTAAAACAAAGACCACCATTTGAGTGGTAGGAAAGGATAAAAAATGATAGCGAATAAAATATTAAATGTAATGACAAAAATTGGACCAATCATAAAAGATAAAACAAACGAAGAAAAAGGCTTTGAATATGCATCTTTAGCAAACATTATTTTAAAAGCAAGAGAAGCTATGATTGAAGAAAAAATAATAATGATTCCGCATAAAGTAGAACAAATAGTGCAAAAAGGAAATGATATAACAATTAGTATGATTTATAGATTTTATGATACTGAAGGAAATGAAAAAGATGAGAATGAATATATTGATGTTAATATAGCAGGAGAAGGTTGCGACAAAGAAGGATGGGCTATATATAAAGCTTTATCAGGTGCATATAAGTATGCTATAACACAAACTTTTTCTATTCCAACACTAGATGATGCTGAAAAATCTAAACTAACAAATAATAGTGAAACAGAAAATGAAGAAACAGAAGAATCTATATTAGATGGTGGAGGACTGAACGAAAATAATGTAGAAAGAATACTAGGTGATCCAAGTGTCGAAGATTTTAACAGCTTATTTGAATTAGGTGGAAAAGCCATGTAGAAAGGAAGAAAGCTATGTATATAAAAAGAATTAATAATGTAGTAGGTTATAAAGACCTACCAGATGGATTTAATGCAGATTTTAGTGAAAATATGAATTATATAGTAGGAGCAAATTTTCAAAGAAAAACTACAACAGGAAGCCTATTTAATTGGTGTTTAACTGGTACAAGTTTATATGGAAATGAAAGAGAACAAGTGGCAAATGACAAAACAAAAACATCAAATGTTATAGTAGATATTACATTTATAGATAACTATGGAATAGAACATAGGCTTATTAGAGATAAAGGAAAACAAATGAATTTAACTCTTGATGGAAAAGAAATACAGCAAGAAATGTTAGCAGGGTTTTATAAAGACAAAGATATTTTCCTAGTATCTCATAATCCATATTACTTTGCATCATTAGAACCAAAGGAACAAAAAAATTTGATAAGAAAAATTGTACCAGCAATATCTCCAGAAGAATCTTTTGAACTTTTAACAAAAGAAGAACAAACTATAATAGAAAATCCAATCGAATATTTAAGTAGTTATACAGATAAAAGAAATGAAGAAATAAATGGATTACAAAAAGAATATGACAGAAATTCTGGAATGTTACAGACATATAAAACAATAGCTTTAAATCAAGTTGGAGAAACATTAGAGTTTGAAAAAGAAGAAATGTTACAAGAACTACAAAAAAGATATGATGTTTTATCAATGGATTTAGGAAATTCTAGTTTAGAAGATTTACAAAAAAGCATTAACAGAATAAACGAAAGGCTAGAAGAAATATTTAAAGACAAATTAGTTGATATAACTGAAAACTATAATAAAGAAAATAATAAACTAAAAGATGTTGATAAAGAGCAATCTATATGTCCTTCTTGTCGACAAGAAATAAAAGACACTGAAGCAAAAGAACATTTAAAACAGTTTTATCAAAAGCAACTTGATAAATGGCAGGAAAAAGCAAATAAATTAAAAGAAGATGCTACACAGTTAGCAAATGAAAGAAAATCAAAACAAGAGATTTTTGAAAAACTAAATACATTAGATATGCAAAAACTAACACAAGAAAAAGATGAAATAAAATCACAAATTGACATTTTACAACAGGAAAAAAACAATATTTTATTACAAAATAGAGAAACGCAAGTAAGACAAGAACAAATAAAAGATGCTAAAAATAATATAGAGTTATTAGAAAAGACACAACAAGAAATTTTAGATTCTATTGAAAAAAATAAAAAACAAAAAGAAATAGCAAATAAGCTAAAAAGGTTAGTAATAGAAAAGCAAAAGGAAATAATAGATAAATTTTTAAACAAAGTAGATATACAGTTTAGCAAAATAAATAAATCAAACGACAAAATATCAGAATGTTGTGAAATCTACTATGAAGGTAGGGAATATAAAAAACTATCTAAATCACAACAAGCTAGAGCATGTTTAGAAATATCAAATTTATTTAATAATTTATCTGGAATAAAAGCACCAGTCTTTTTTGATGATGGAGAATCTACAACAGATATACAAGAAATAATAAACACACAAATGGTTATATCATTAGTTATAAAATATAATCCGTTGGAAATTCTTTATGATTATTCAGATGTATTAGATAGAAAGAAAAAATCTATTGAAAGAGAAGTTGAAGAAAATAGTAGCTTTGTAGTACAACAAGCTGCATAGAAAAGTAAGTTATCAAGTAGATAGCTTTTTATTTTTATAGGGAGGAAATTATAAATATGAAAAAATTTGAAAGTGTAATAATATTAAAACCTAATTTAATGAAAGATGAAATAAAAGAAATACTTGAAAAAGTGGAAAAAACAATTAATAAAGTGGCTAAAATTACGAATAAGCAAGAAATAGGAATAAAGAAATTAGCCTATGAAATTAAAAAATGTAAAGAAGGCTATTATGTAGTGCATCAATTTGAAATAAAACAAGAAACTGAAAATGGCGAAGATGACATAGCAAGTATTGAAAGATACTTTAGAACACAAGAAGAAATCATAAAATTTATAATAGTAAAGAGGGATTAGAAGATGATAATTTACATAGTATATCAAAAGTTTTATGCTGATTTTGAGAATGGTGAAGATGATGCTGTTTATATAGAATGTGGATATAAAAATAAAAGAAAAGCAGTAAAAAAAGCAAAAGAATTAATGAACCAGGCAAAATCAAAGCATTTATATATTGATGAAGATATAAGAAACAAAAGAAATCCATTTAAAAATAATAATTGGGTGGATTTATATAAAGAAGAAAATGAGCAAGAAGAAAGAGTTAGTAGCATTATAATGGAAGAAATAAAATTAGTTGCATGAAAGGAATGAAAAGATATGAACAAAGTATGTTTAATTGGAAGATTAACAAAAGATCCAGAAGTAAGATACACACAAACAAATAATACATTAGTTGCAAATTTTACAGTAGCAGTGAATAGAAGATTTAAAAAGGAAACAGATGAAATAACAGCAGATTTTATCCCAATTATTGCTTGGGCTAAAACAGGAGAATTTTGCTCTAATTATTTTAAAAAGGGACAACAAGTTGGTATATGTGGAAGAATACAAACAAGAAATTGGGATGATGATGAAGGTCAAAAACATTATGCTACAGAAGTTATAGCAGAAGAAGTATATTTTGCTGATAGTAAAAAAGAAAACGATGGTTTTGACAATCCTTTTGGAACAAATACAACAAGTGATTTTGAAGTCTCATCTTCAGATGATTTGCCTTTTTGATGGGAGGAATAATGAAAAAATTAAATATTTAATGTGAAAAGTAGATTGAAATATATCTACTTTTTTATTAATAAAAGAGGAGGAAAAAAGAATGTTGATAAAAGATATAATGAATTTGGTATTATTAGAAATAATTTTTAGTTTTTCATTATTCATAGGAATTTTATATATAGTATTAAACATTCAAGAGTATCTGCATAAAAGAAAAATAAAAGATAAAAAACTGAGAAAGGAAGTGAACTCATAACTATCCTATAAAATAGGTTGTAGCAACTATTAACAAATGTTATGTAAAATGTATGAGTTTGACATATTGATGTAGTAGAATACATTTCCATAAACGGAGAAGTTTATGGTAGGTTATGAAATATATTGCAAGTGTTTCATTTGGAAAAGATAGTTTAGCAATGCTATTAATGTTATTAGA
This sequence comes from uncultured Clostridia bacterium, assembly GCA_948852375.1. The sequence continues at coordinate 6,870 of CAQOYX010000032.1, read as the reverse complement.
AAAAAATATGAAAGTAGATGAAGTGATTTTTTATGATACAGGTATGGAATTTCAAGCAATTTATGATATACGAGAAAAAGTCAAAAAATTATTGAAATGTAAAAATATAATATATACAGAATTAAAACCTAAAGTATCATTTACATATAAAATGTTAGAAAAACCAGTACAAAAAAGAGATAAGACAACACAATGTGGCTATGGTGTTTGTGGAGGTAAATGTCGTTGGGGTACAAGTGATAAAAATATAATCATAAATAAATATCTAAAAGATAAATATGGAAACAACTATTGTGAGTATATTGGAATTGCATTTGATGAAAAAAGACGAATTATTAAAGAACGAACAATACATAAAATATTGCCACTTGTAGAATGGAAAATGACAGAAAAAGATTGTTTAGAGTACTGTTATAAAAACGGATTCTATTGGGAAGAAAATGATATAAGATTGTATGATGTTTTAAAACGAGTAAGCTGTTGGTGTTGTGCAAATAAAAATAAAAAAGAACTAGACAATATGTTTTATTATTTGCCTAATTATTATTTACAGATTATAGGATTACTAAAACAAATTAAAAAGAATAATGATAAGAATAGTATTGTGGTAAAAAAAGCAGAAGAATTTTATTTGAAAATGCTTTAATCCCATAAGGAGAAACAATTAAAATTTTAATTAAGAAGTAGATTCTAAAAAATCTATTTCCTTAATGTGTAAAAAGGAGAATATATGAAAGTATTAAGTAAAAATAAAAGAATAAGTTTATATGGAAATATTAATATAAAAGTTTTAAGTAAAAAGTCAGAAGAAAACGTAAGTATCTCTATTGAAGATAAAGAAGTTTGCAAAATAGGAGATTTTCTATATGAATTTTTAAAAAAACAATATAAAAAATATGATTATGATTGGATGGATATTAATAAGAAAACTAAAACAACTAAAATAGTAATAGATGAAGAAATTATAAACCCAAAATATTGTGTAAATATATATGGTTATGTCGAAGATTTAAGAGAAATACCTAGTGAAAATGGAAAGAAATATAATTTTTGTATTAAAGAAATAGCGATGGAGAATCTGTTTGAAGAATTAGAATTACTATATGATAACTATATTTGTGATTTTGATACAGTAAAAGATGGCTTAAAGTTTGTAATTCAAAAGATAGAAATAAAATAGGAGGAACAAATAAAATGGAAAATAAAAAATACGAATTATTTATAAATTTATTAAATTTTAGTAAAGGTAAATATTCAACAGAAAAAGTTTTTAAAGATTTCATATCATTATTTGCTATTAGTTTAAGTAATAAAGTAGTTTTTAACAAGAAAAATAGTGATAAGTATGAAGAAATATATCAAAGCTATAAGAAAGAAGAACAACCTTATTTTTATGCTTTATCAACAGAATTAACAAGAATATTTTGTAACGAAAAAGATCCATATGATGTATTAGGAGATATTTATCAAAAAGTTACAAAAAGTAATTATCTGAAGTTGTTAAATAATAATAGTCCATTACAAGAAGTTGGTAAAAAGCTACAGGGGATAATCAATATAAATAAAAAGACTAATAACGGAAATATGATAGAGGTAAACTGTGGTAGTGGAGCAATGATACTTGCTTATGCAAGTACTTTAAAAATGTTTAAACTAGATTATAAAAAGGATTTACAAGTAACAGCAATTGACACTGATATTATAAATGTATTTATGACTTATATTCAAATGTGGTTTTTTGATATAGCAGCAACAGTAATTTTAGTTGATGAAAAATCAAATAAAGAACTAATGCGATTATATACACCAGCATACGAGGATGAAGAAGAAAATTTAATGGTAGCATAGTATCAGAGAGGAGTTTACAAATGCAAAACAATATATATGAATGTATTAATATTAGTAATGTAATAAACAAACTAAAGTTGAAAAAGACAAATCAAATAGGTAACAATATATATGTAAAATGTCCTTTCTGCCAAGACAGTAATGAAAAAAATGGATATATGAAAATTAATGCAATTAATAATTTATACATATGTGATAATTGTGAATCAAGTGGAACATCAATAGATTTATATGCAAAAATGAAACATATATATACAAAGGACGCATTTAAACAATTATTAAAAGAATCTCCTGTATTAGATAATATTCCTTATGTTTATAATAATCCTGTAAAAGATGAAAATTATAGAGATATTGTTTATAGTAGTTTTTTAGATTTACAACAATTGAACAAACCACATAAGGAAAAACTAAATAATATGAATTTTACAGATGAATATATCTTTAAAAATAGATTTAAAAGTATAGAAAATAGAAGTAAAAAGAAAAAAGAAATCTGTATAAAATTACAAAAACAAGGATTCAAATTGGATGGAATTTCTCGGATTTTACCAAGATTCAGATTTTAAGTGGACTTATAAATCTCATAAAGGTATTTTTATCCCTGTTATATTAAACAATAAAATACAAGGATTGAGAATTTTATTAGATGATACATATAAAAAAGATACAGAAAATATATGGTTTTCTAGCAATAATTTATATAATGGAACAAAAGCTAATAATTGGGCTATGGTTTTAAAAGATGAAAATATTAATTGGATTAGTATGTATAATAAGAAGAATAGTAGAGTGATTATTATTGCTACAGAAATGATATTAGCTCATAAATTGTTTAATAATACAAATAAAACAGTTATCGGTATTCCTAATAATATCAACAAAGAATTAATATTGAATATTGTAAAAACATTAAATGCATCTGAAGTATTTTTATATGTAGATAAATATACGATTTTACATACTAGCAGTTTCATATATGAGAATATTATACAAGTACTAGAGAAACAAAATATAAAAGTTAATTTTAGAGTAGCATTAACTGGAATTGATATAGATACTGAAGTAAATAAAAAGGAAAATAGAAAAATTGCATAAAGGAGGAATTGCCTATTGAAGAGAAAACAAGAAATTGAAGTATCAGATAAAATAATAAAAAAGTTAAAAGATAAAGGATTTCAAATTCATAAGTATTATGCTAAGACGACTAAAAGTATATATTTAAAACTTGATTATGGAGTATGCTGTGGAATAAGAATAAGCGATCACAAAGGCAAGAAAAAATATAGATACAAGTTTAATCTAATAAAACAATATAAAGGACCAAAACAAGTAAATGATAAAGGATATTTAAGGTTATTTTATGATTACAATAATACTAAAGAATTAATAGATGATGTTCAAAATGAGAAAAAAGTAAAAATTAAAAAATATGGCTTATGCAATTATCAAGAATATATGAAACAAAATTCAAAGGATAGTTTGTATAAGTCATTTAAAAATGTTGCATAAGAGGTGGATTATCAATTCATCTCTTATTCATATAATTACAAATAGAAAGGTGATAATAAAATGAATAGAAATAATATACAATTTATAGAAACTGAAGCATTTAAAAAGAATGTAAATATTGAATTATGTAATGAACTTATAAATTTTGTAGCTGAAACATCAAGTAATGATTCAAATGATACATTAAAAAAGATAGAGGAAAAATGTATTTGGTTTAAGAAAAAAGATATATTAGAAATTAAAAATATATGTGAAATTGAATATTTTGGAGAATTGCTAGAGAGATATGAAGATAAAATCGGTAATGATATTAGAGATATTAGAGCTATTAGTTTAGCATTAGGATATGCTAAAGATTTAATTACTTCTAATATGATTATAGGAACTCAATTAGTAGATTTTATAAATAAAATAAAAAATATGGCAA
>CAQOYX010000032.1:0-3073 GCA_948852375.1 uncultured Clostridia bacterium | reverse complement strand
TGATGATATATATTTACAAGGAGCATTATATTTATATGATAATAAGAAATATATTAAATATGAAGAAGAATTATTAAATAAAAAGTACACAAATACAGAGGATATAGTTTTTGTATTAGCCTTATTTGATGATATTAAAAAATCGTTTAATATTTTAAGACAGCAAATTATTTCTCTATTGGGAAAAAATAAAACAATTTCTGCAATCAATAATATAAAGTTATATTCTTGGATAATAAATACATTATATAGTTTTATAAAAAAAGATAGAAAAAAAGATATAGAAATATTGAAAACATTAATATTAGTACCAACAAAACAAATAAAAGAAGAAGACAATATTTATAAAATACTATTAGCAAATCATTATGAAAAAGAAGAAATTGCTTATTTGAATTATGGGCTTTTGTACTATACAAAAATACCTAAAACTGTTAGATTATGTAATTCGATAACTGAAGAAAGAATCGCTATCAATTTTTGTAAAACAATAATGAATAGTTCTCATACACAACATGAAGCGATATATAGATTAATTGATAATATGTTAAGAGAATATAGAAATTTTAAAATTAAATGTAGAGGAAAAGAAGGATTAAAAGAAGCAATAAAGGATGAAATCAACATAATTAATCCAATGACACTTTTAGAGTTCTATAAAACTTTCGATAAAAATACATTTGCATTTGATATATTAGATAAAAAGTGGGATATTTTAGCTCAAAAGATGGAAAATAGTGATTATAAAGAATTTTTTGATAACTTTATTGATTATAATAATTTTAATAGAGAAAAACTAGAAAAATGTATAGAAAAATATAATAAATTAACTAATACTTCATACTTAGAAAGTTTTTTCTCATTTGAATATAATAGAAAAAGTGTATTTGAACAATTAGTAAATAAAGATATTATTTCGCTAAAAAAATATTATGAAGTATATGAACAACAAAAAGAAACAGAAAATAAGGATATAGAGCATTTGAAAAGATATGTAAGTGGAATTCATCATAAAAATGCTTTTCTATTTTTACAATATATATTAGAAGATAGAAAATATGTTATTGAAGATATAGATAAATTTGAATTTGATTTAAAATATTTGTATGAAAACAGAAAATACTCGTACGATAGAGAAAGAAGAATGGATGTGCAAAAAGAATTTTTATCAAAAGAAGAACAACAAAAATTATTTTTTTGGTTAGATAATTATATGTTTAAAATGCATCCAAATGATTATATAGAATTTATTACAGATTTGTTAAAAGAAGATAACATAAAAGAGATAGTTTCTACGGATCAATTAAGGGAAATATATTTTATATTAATAAAGATTGATGAAAAAATAGCTAAAAATGATGAATTAAGAAAAAAGTATTTAACAGAAATAGAGTTACAAAATATTATAGATAAAGAGAAACAAGAAAAAGAAAGAGAGAAGATTGAAGAATATAAAAAGAAACAAGAAGAAATAACAAATAAGTTTAATGAATTACCTAAACAAAGTTTTAAAGAATTAAATGATTTTTGTTTTGAGTATAAATGGAACGACGATGAATGGAAAATTTGTAATGAAATTGTAAAACAATATCTTTATAAAAATATTGAAACTTTTGAAGTTAATGAAGATGAAATTATAAGATTTATGCAATTATTCGAATTACTATTACGCAAAAAAGTTATAAGTATAAAAGAATTTAAAAAGTATATATTTACATATATACAAAAGGAGGAAATAGATAATGGAATCATTAAAGGAACATGTTAAAATTGCTACAGAAATGTATGCTAGAAAATTGAATTTGAATTTTATAAAAGAATTTAAAATAGAGCAATTAGAAAATTGTTATAATGAAATAGACAGATTAGCTATAAAAAAGGAATTATATGAATCTTATGCTACAATACAAAAAGAAATGATAAAAGATACAAATACAATAGGATATTTAATACAATTACATATAGCAGGTATTGATTTAATAAAAACTAGAGATTTTATTAATATATTACAAAGTTATGGAGAAAAATTAACTGATTATAAAGTTGAGAAAATAATAAAAGCTTTACAAGATGCTAAAATGTATGATTTAATCAGTTATGCTTACTTAAAATATTTTGTTGATAATATAAAGTCAGATTTAGGAAAAAGAATTGTTATTGAAAATTTAAAGTATTTTTTTACACAAGATGATGTAACATTGCAAGATTTGAATAATGATGAAATAAAATTGTTTACTTCTCCAATTCTTTCTAATTATAATTTAATACCAAGAACACATTTAAAAGAGGTGTATGAATTATTAGTTCAAAATAATGAATTAAAGAAGTTCATACTTTTTTTATATCTAAATAAATTAGCAATTCCATTAAAAATTGAACATTATGAAAAGATAAACAAAGATACTAAAAAAATTCACGAATATGTATATAAACTTTCTAAAATGATAGATAATCAAACTTTATATAGATTATTATTAAGATGGTTAGAGAATGGATGTAACTTATACGAGTTGAAAATAATAGAAACTAGAATTAGTAATTTGGATAAAACAATACTAGAGAGTATGCTTAGTAGTAGAAGCGGTTATATTAATTTTATTTTTGGAAATAAACTATCTAGCCTAAGTTTAGAAAATATTGATGAAACAAAAGAAGAATTAATTATATATGCGATAAGTAATAATAAAAAAGGATTTTTAAAACTAATTGAACAAAATAAAGAAGACTTTTTAAATATTCCAAGTTCATCAATTTTATACAATAAAGAATTTTATTCTGAGTATATAAATATTAATGCGTTAAATAGTAAAAACTTAAAAGAATTAAGATTTATGAATAAAAAAAGGGATTATATTTATTTGTTAGATAAAGAAATATATACATTTAATGAAATAAAAACATTATATGATTCGGCGAATAAGAATTGCTATAAAATATATAATTATTTATTAAATTTAAAAATAGATGACAGAATATTGAGAATAAAACAAATTACAAATAAAAATTTAGCTACTTCAAATTTATCAGAAGATGAAATAAAAAATCTATCAGAGAAAATAAAGATAAAACCATT
>CAQOYX010000031.1 GCA_948852375.1 uncultured Clostridia bacterium | reverse complement strand
AAAATATTTTGAAGTATATTTATATCTACATATAAAAGTGCAAAACCATACAATAAAACTACCATCATAATTCCAACACATGCTCCGACTATTATTTCAGATTTACTTCTTTTTCCATTTTCATATCTATTAATTGCTACAATTAGTGCTAATACTAATGATATTGTAAATATTACAACATTTCTTGTTGTAAGCCATATAATAGTTAATCCCGCAAATGCTACTGCTGTTTGACCACTTGGCATGAAGTTTTTTTTAATAAATTTATGATGATTTTTAGTTGCTACCGCTTTTAATGTAACTATCATAATTACTGTTAATACTATTGCAACAAATGCTAAATGCACAGGAGAATTAATTACTTCATCAATTATCTTTAATCCTATTGTACTAATTTTTTCAAAGAATAAGAAATATGCAACAATTATCGCATTAATTGCTGTAATTACTACAGCTCCTGCTCCTACATCTTTTGCAATTTTTGCTTTGGGGTGGTATAAATCTGTATATAAATCTACCACTGTTTCAATTGCTGTGTTTATCATTTCTGCAACTATAATTAAAACTACTGTAAACATTAAACACAAGAATTCTGCTTTTGATAAGTCAAAAAACAAACTAACTAGCATAACTATTACTGCTATTACTAATTGCTTTTTTATATTACTTTGTGTAGTTATGGCATAAATTATTCCGTCTAGTGCATTTTGACACGCATCTAGAAAATTATTGTTTTTCATTTTAGGCTCTTTTTCTTGTTTCATAAATTGTTCCCTTTCAGTTATATTTTTAATTATATTAAGAACTCCCAGTCACTTACAGTGACAGCCTCCTTATGTAAAGGAGACTTTTTATAGTTTTCGGGTTACTCTCTTACTATTCTTAAATCTTGTAATATCTTTTCTTCTTTTGGTCGCATTTTTTCTTTATCTTCTTCATGTATATGGTCATATCCCATTAAATGATAAAATCCATGAACTATCATATATGCAAGTTCTCTTTTAAAACTATGCCCATATTCTTCTGCTTGTTCTTTTACTTTTTCTATACAAATAATAATATCTCCTAAAACATCTTGTACTATATGTTTTTTAGATTTTATTATTGTATCAATTTCTTCTTTTTCAAACATAGGAAAAGATAATACGTCTGTTTCTTTATCAATATTTCTATATTCTTTGTTGATCTCTTTTATATTTTCTTTTGTTGTTAGTATAACACTAATATACATATTGATATTTTCTAAATGTTCTTCTAAAAAGCATTTATTCATAACCTCATTAATTGTTTCTTTATATTCATCATTTTCTTCTATATCTAAAAATTCTATTTGTGCAATTTCTCTCAATTTGTATTTCCTTTCTTTTTTATAACCCTAAAAAACCCTCCGTTATGACTTCGTTGTACCACATTTCTTAAATAACGGAGCTTTTTGCTACTTTTTCATAATAAACTACACTAATCTAGTCTTCTACAAAAAGGATACTTTACCTAAGGGGCTACCAAACGAAGTTTGATTAGGGGGGCTTAAAAACTAATTCATACACAATAATATTTTAGTAAATTAAATATTTATGCTACAACCGTTTTCTTTTTTGTACATTTAGATTTAAATGTTTTACATTTATTCTTTATATTTTTCATTGCTCCTAATTCTACTAACTTGTCTTTATAAAATTTAATAATTTGTTTATATTTTTCCTTTTGTTTATTTACAGTTTTTAAATCATTTTTTATAAATAATATTTCTTTTTGTTTTAGTGCTTTTTCTGGCTCTTTTTCTTTTTGCTGTTCTATACTTTGGTATTCCTCCCAGAATTTTTTGTAAAACTCTCTATCTTGTGGTTTGTCCCAATATATTTTTGTTGATAATAATTTTATATTGTAATCTTCAATTAATGTTATTAACATTTCATATGCACTATTTTTCTTTTTGTTTGTTTGTGCATTCACAATTAAATTTCTTGTATCTTTTAAAAGTTTTTCATAACATTGTTCTGCAACAATTAATGGTAAACTATGTGTAAATAATTTTCTACTAATTCCTAATAATACTAATTTCTTTTCTATAATATCTCTTTCATCTAATTTTCCTGCTAAAAAGTTATTAAATTTATCATATTCTTCTATTATTTCTTTATATGAATTTTCATGGTCTGTTTCCATTTTTATTGGTAATATTTCTACAATGTATTCTTCTAATGTAGAAAATATTTTTTCATAAATTTTATCTTTTCTTTCTTCTCCTCCTACACTATCTGCAAGTTGAATTGAATAGTTTTTTAAAATTCCTTTATATAAACTTTCCATTTTACAAGCATAAAATTTCTTATATCTTGCTATCATTTTGTCTTTGTTTTGCATAGTTACTGATTCATAATCTAACTCTAACAAATATTTTTGTTTTCTATATTTATATTCTATATATTGTTTTTCTTTTAGATGAACAATATTGTAATACTCTGATAATGCATTTTTTTCAAAGTTTGTTGCTGTATTGTTCTTTACTTTTTTATATATAGAATCCATAACATATTTATCAATTGCTTCTAAGTATAAAACATACATATCTTCATATTTTTTTAGTAATGTTTCTTTTTTGTTTGTTTCATCATCATTTGCTTCATCTGTATAATTTTCAAATGCTTTTAATATATTATTTCTTTTTGTAAGTATTAATAAGCTATTAATTCCTACTTTAGTTGGTATTAATATTTTTGTTATTGTGTTTGTTAACTTTCCAAAAAAAGTTGTGTTTGTCTCTAGTACTCTTAAACTTCTCTCGGCCATTTTTTCTGCCATTTTTCATCATCCTTTCAAAATACTATTTTTTCGTTTGTTCCTATATTTTCAATTACTTCATATATAAGTTCTAGTGTGACTGATTCTTCTTCTTCCTTATAGTTTATTCTAGTATTTACTATATTTTCTACATTTGGTATTTCGCTTTTTAGTTCTTCTTCTAACTTTTTTTGTAATATTTCTTTTGCTTCGTCTTTTTTATAAGTTATAGGTCTTTTTTTCGTTTCTTTATATGTAGTTTTACAAAATTCTATAGGGAAATAAAAGTCTGAAAATATTTTTAATTTTTTGTTCTCATTTATTGTATCATAATTTTCGAAATTTGGAAGACTTTTCGGAAAATTTATTTTGAAATTATTAATATTTATTCCGTAAGTTTTTTTAACATTCCCCGTTTCTTCTTCTATTTCTCCACTTAAGCACATTTTTTCTTTTTTAGAATACCATACTTTAGCTTGTATCTCGGCTTTTGCATGTACATATCTTGTTCCTGTATATTTTCCTTCAAGCCATCCACCAACTATTACATTACCGTCTTTTTACAATATCTCCTTCTTTTACTAGGGCTGTGCCGTTTTGTACGTTTATTTTTGTAATTACTCCCTCTTTATCTGAAATTATACTACAATATTCGTTTTCATCTATAATATTTGGTTTCGAATCCGCTTCTACTACCTCTACTATTACATTTGTACCTCTAATATTTATACCTATCCATGCAATATCATCTCTTTTGAAACGAATATTATTAATAATTTCTTTTGTATCTATTTTATGTTTTAATATTCCTACTTTTAATCCACTATCATTTACTTCTTGCATAATTTCCCCAGTTGCAATTTTTTCGTTTCCTATTATATCTATATTCCAAACAAAATTTGAAAGACCAAATATAAAAAGTACCAATATTATTAGAAAAGCAAAGAATAACTTTCTTTTTTTATATTTATATAATACAAATGGCAAGCCCTTCTTTTTTTCAATTTTTACTCTACATTTTGTAATTTTTGCTATTTCTCTTATTTTTTTAAATTCTTTCATTCCAATGTTTGCATAAAGAAATGTTGACTTTGTTCTTTTTAGGTTCCACATAAGTATTCTTTTACTTATACATATATTAATAAATCTTTCAATAAAATATCCTTCTACACTAACATTTACATATCCTAATATATAGTAAATTAGTATTTTAAAAAACATGCTTTTTTTCTCCTTTTGTTTTCAAAGTAATTTCTTTTTTATTGCTCAAGCGATTAGCATCGCTTCATGTGAGTATTATTCTTCTTCGTCTGTTATACTTTCAAAATCTATACTATCAATATTACCTATAACCATGATGTCATCTCCTGTCATTTCTTTTAACCTTAAGTTAAATCCATTTATATTAATTGCTCCTATATGTGTGTTTATTTTTATGTAGTAGTCTTCATATTCTAATATGGATTTATAATTTTCTATTAATATTTCAGAAAAACCAATAATTGTAAGCTTTGGTTTATCTGAAACCACCTCTTGTGGCAATTCTAATAATCTATTTATTTTATTTGTTTTTCTAATATTTTTATGTTTCAAATCTTTTATTCATTCCTTTCACAATTTTATTCTAAATATATTTCATATTAATTTTATGATGTACTAATAAATTTATTACATCATAAAACTAAAATAATATTTAATATTATTTCTTTGATTTTATAGTAAAACGATTAAAAGTCTTTGACATAAAAATTATCCTACAGTAATAAAAATACTGCAGGATAATTCTTGTAAAAGTAAATACATTTACTTTTGACTTCATACAAATATTTCACTTTATCTTTGATAATACCTGATTAACCATGGAATTAAGTGCTTCTTGACTATAATCATTAAAAAATCTATAGTCAAAATTACAGGGTTTCGAATTATTTAACATTTTTCTACAAAAATCTGTTTCTTCAAATAAATCTCTTTTATAAAGCATTTTCCGTCTTAGATTATCATCTGCTTCAATCATAATTTTTATGTCGCATTTTTTTGCAAATAACCAGCTCTCTAAAGACATATGGTCTATAATCAATGCTCCCTTTCTAATTCTTATTTCCTGATTAACTCTATGTTCAACTTCATTAAAAATCTTCTGTATAGAAATTAAACGGCTTTTTGCATCCAATTCCTTATTCTTGGATTGTACTACATACCGTGAATAATTTGGATGCAACACTACATCAAGAAAAACTTGGTCAACATTAATGATTTTTGCATGCTTAAGATGCTGTACCAAAGCATTACAAAATTCTGTTTTTCCTACTCCTGATTTTCCAGTTACACCAATAATTATTTTTTTTGCCATATACGTTTTCCTTTCTTTAAAAATATTTGTATCATTCTAGTTAACATAACAATATATTAACATAAATCTTAATAAAAGTCAAACCGTTCTAAAAAAGCTCTCTTCAATCCCTACTAAAAATACTTTTCTTGTATCAGTTTATTTTGCAAATTGGTCTAATGATTTAAATTCATATCCCATGTTTTTTATTTCTTTAATACACTCCCCTAATACATTGGTATTATCTTTTGAGTTTCCATGTAATAAAATTACTGCCCCTGGATGGATGTTATCTAATATTTTCTTTTTTGCATAATCAGTTCTTCCTTGTTTTTTCTCATCCCAATCATCATATGCAAAACTCCACATTACCGTTGTGTAACCTAAGCTATTTGTTATATTTATTGTTCTTTGGCTAAATTCTCCCATTGGTGGACGTAAATATTTCATTTCATATCCAAATTTTTGGTATACTGCTGTGTGTAAATCCATTACTTCCGATTTTATCAAATCATCTGTTAAATCTGGCATGCTTTTATGGTTTACTGTATGATTTCCTATAATATGCCCATCATCTATCATCTGTTTTACTAATTCTTCCCCGTGTGTTAATATAATGTGCTGTTAAAAAAAATGTAGCCTTTACATCATTTTCTTTTAGCACTTGCAAGATTTGTAAAGTATTTCCTGCTTCATAACCTTCATCAAATGTTAAATAAACATACTTTTTATCAGCATTTCCCATCGCTATTCCTTTGTATTTATCAATAATCTCCTTATTCTTACTTCCTAAATCTGGTTGAGCATGATTATCTACCCTCTTTATTCCCCAACCTATCTTTTTATTGCTTAATCCATCTACTTGGGATGAAGTCTCTAAAATTTCTTCTTTATTTTTAACTAATTCTACAACACTAAATGTAAGAACTGCAACTATTGCTATTGCAAGTACATAAAATTTTCTCTTTTTCATTATCAAATTCATTCCTTTCATCTTTTATTTTAAAAGTACACATAAATATGTAAATTATTCATTATTCATATTCTTTTTTAATAATATGAGATATTGATACAAAAAATAACTTTCAAATATTAAATACTTACTTTCTATCGTTTTTTTCATGCTCTTAAATTTTAGTTGCTGAATAATAGTTTTTATAAATAAATTTTAAAACTACACCTTGTTTTTTTGTGTAAATAAGTATAAAATATAAACATAAATTTTTATGGAGGTTTTTCATGGAAAAGTTATCTAGAAGTAAATTATATGAAATTGAAAAAGTAGCAAACTTTAGGGAATTAATTGATCGTTCTTGTAAATTATATCCTGATAAGGTTGCTTTTACATATAAGACCTATCCTAAATCTACCCAATATATAACTCATACATATTTTGAACTAAAAGATGATATGCGGGGCTTTTGGTACTAGTTTGATACACTTAGGTTTATCTGGAAAAAGAATTGCTATTATTGCTCCAAATAGATATGAATGGTGTATTAGTTACCTTGGAATTACCACTGCTCGGTATGGTTGTTGTTCCTCTTGATAAAGCTTTACCTGAAAACGAAATTAAATCTTCTATAATTCGTTCAGAAGTAACCTGTGTTATTTTTGATAAGAAATATTTAGATGTTTTTAATAGATTAAAAAAGGAAAATAATAGTAATTTAAAGTATTTTATTTGTATGGATTTTGATGATGATCAATATGATATTTTGTCTTTTTCAAAATTATTAGAAAATGGAAAAAAATTAATTGCAAACGGTGATAATTCATATGATGATGTTGTAATAGATAATAAATCTATGACTATTATGCTTTTTACTTCTCGGTACTACTGCTATTTCTAAGATTGTAATGTTATCACAATCTAATGTTTGTGCTGATATTTATTCAATTGGTTGTATTGCCAAAGTAACAAGCAAAGATACTTTTTTATCTTTTTTGCCTTTGCACCATACTTATGAATCTACTACTACTTTTTTATATGGACTATATTGTGGAATTACTATTGCTTTTTGTGATGGACTTCGTTATGTTGTTCAGAATTTAAAAGAGTATAAAGTAACAGGCTTTGTTGCTGTTCCTTTAATTTTAGAGACTATGTATAAAAAAGTAAATAAGGGAATTGAGGAAAAAGGCTTAACTACTATTGTTACTGTTATGTCTAAGATTTGTAATTTTTTACTCAAATTCGGAATTGATATTAGAAGAAAAGTATTTAAATCTGTTCTTAATGAATTTGGTGGGCATTTAAGGTTAATTATTTATGGTGCTGCACCTATGAGTAAAGAAGCCATTTTAGGGCTTTCAAATTTTGGACTTAATTTATTAAATGGATATGGCTTAACAGAAACTTCTCCTGTTGTTTCTGCTGAAAATGATAAATATAAAAGACCTGGCTCAGTTGCTTTTCCTTTACCTGATATTGAAGTAAAAATAGATTCTCCTGATGAACAAGGAATAGGTGAAATCATTGTTAGTGGTCCTAATGTTATGCTTGGTTATTATGATAATCAGATTGCAACAAATGAGGTATTACATGATGGTTGGTTTTATACTGGAGATCTTGGCTATTTTGATAAAGATGGATATTTATTTGTTACTGGTAGAAAGAAAAATGTTATTGTTTTAAAAAATGGTAAAAATATTTACCCTGAGGAATTGGAAATTTTAACTGCAAAACTTCCTTTTGTCTCTGAAAATCTTGTATTTGGTAGACCTACCAAAGATGGTGATTTTGAAATAAATGCAAAAATTGTTTATAATGCTGAATTAATGAGTACTATATATCCTGAGGCAAAAAAGGAAGATTATCATAATATTATTTGGAATGAAATTAAAGAAATAAATAAGCAAATGCCTGCTTATAAACATATTAGAAGTATTATTGTTACAGATGAGCCAATGATTAAAACTACTACTCAGAAAATTAAGAGAAATGCGGAAATGAAGAAAATACTAGGAGAAAAGTGGACTCCCTAATAATAGTATATTAAAGGGAAAAACTTATTTTAGTTTTTCCCTTTAAATAATTCCCATTTTTTTTATGAATTGTTTTCCTTTTTTTATCATTTTATTCTTTTTCATAGAATTTTTCTCATTAAAAATCATAGCAACACCTGCTGAAATTATTGTTCCCATTACCATACCTTTTACAAATTTCATATACAATTCCCTCCTTATTTATTATTTTAGTAATATACATTACTTATTCTTCATTTAGTATGTGTTTTTTTATCAAATATATACTTTTTTGTTAATGAATATATTTCCCATATTGCAATTAAACCTAAAAACATTCCAAAGTACTTTCTTAAGTTTACTACATCTGTTTTATCTGAATATATAGCTCCTATTATTGCTCCAACAATTCCAGAAATCAGTATTGGTGTTGCTACTTTAAAGTCTATGTTTTTTTCTTTAATATTGGTAATAATTGCTATAATTGAAGTTGGAATAAAAAATACAAGATTTGTTGCTTGTGCTATATGTTGTTCAACTCCGACAAACATTGAAAGACATAATATTAATATGGTTCCTCCACCCATTCCCATACCGACTTACAAATCCCGAAACTACTCCTATTATTATTTCAAACATTTTTCAAACTCCTTTTATTTACAGTTATTGTTAATATTACAATAAATTAATTATTCGTTAAAAATAAGTCATTTACAGTTAAATCCCTTTAAATAAAGTAGTCTTTACTTTAATGTTAAAGTTTTTTATTTTACGTATATTAATATTATCTTCTCATAAAAAAATCATCCTTATTGATACATATATTAAAAATATTGTAAATGATATCTTTAAATAAATATCTGGCATTTTCTTTAAATACTTTGCTCCTAAAAAACCGCCCATTACTCCTCCAATTGCACAAAGAATTCCCATTTTCCAATCTATATAATCATTTCTATAATAAAATATTCCACTAGTTATTACCATAGGTAATATTACAAAAAGCGATGTTGCTCTTGCTTTTTGCTCACTTACTCCTAATAAGTATACAAGTGCAGGAACTACAATCATTCCACCGCCTGTAGCAAAAAATCCACTTATTAGCCCTGCTAACATTCCAATCAATACTTTTTTTACCATATGTTCACCATAATTTTTAATTTCTTGCACTTATTGTAATCATATTTACATTTTTTATACTTATTTATTCATATTACCTTCTGCAATTTTTGTTAAAATTTCATCACACCTTAACATTTGATATATTACATCTAATTTCAAACTTTCATTATTTATATTATCTGTTATATCAAAAAATTTTTCTAAAGCTTGCAAATATTCTGGATTTTTTTCTTTCCAATCTCTAGAATATACCTTCTTTATTATTTCCTCTTTGTCTAACTTACCCATGTTAATTTCATTCCTTTCGCTTTTTAATTCTAAAGTGTAATGATTATATATTATTTTCACACTAATTTATCTTTTGTTTTACTGCTAGATAAATTTTTATTACTTTTATCGTTATATTCTTTCCATACTGTGTAATTTTAATACATTAAATGATAAAATACAACAAAAATAGAAAATTTCTATTTTTCGACATTTTACGACAAAAAATAATAAGGGTGATAAGTATGATTAGAATTAAACTTTCAGATTTGCTAGGAAAGCATAAAATGACACAAAAGTCTTTAGCTGATTTAACCAATATACGTCCTGCTACAATTTCTAAGATGTATTATGAAGAATCAAAAAGAATTGATATTAGGCAAATTAATAATATATGTAAAGTATTTAATTGTGAAATTTCTGAACTTTTAGAATACGTGCCTGATAAAAATGAGCATAAAAAATAAACTCATTATAGTAAGTTAATAAAAGTCAATTTTCATTTAGCCGAACAGTATTACCTATACTTAAAACTCTACATGTTAAGTATAGGGTATATTGTTCGGCATTGTCCTTTTTATTTGCTATATTTGTTCCACTGTATCATCTTTTACATAGTATTTAGTACCTAGCATTTTATCTGGTAAATATTGTTGTTCTACAATATGTCCTGGATAATCGTGTGGGTATTTATATCCTTCTCCATATCCAAAATGTTTCATTCCTTCTTGGGGTGCATTTCTTATATGCATTGGTATTTCTCCAGTATCTTTAGTTTGCACATCCTCTAACGCTCTATTAATTCCTAAATATGTTGCATTTGATTTTTTTGATGTTGCAACATATACTGTTGCCTGACTTAAAATTATTTTTGCTTCTGGCATACCTATCATATTGACTGCTTGCATAGCAGACGTTGCTACAACTAAAGCTTGTGGATTTGCCATCCCAACATCCTCTGCTGCTGCAATTACAATTCTTCTTGCTATAAATACAGGATCTTCTCCTCCATTTAAAACTCGTGCTAAATAAAAAATTGCTGCATCTGGGTCACTACCTCTCATAGATTTAATAAAAGCACTTATGTTATCGTAATGGCTATCACCATTTTTATCAAAAATAACCTTTCTATTTTGTACACTATCTTTTGCTATTTCATTGGTTATATTAATATATCCATCTTTATCTACACTAGTAGTAAGAGCTGCTATCTCTAAACCATTTAAAGCTGTTCTTACATCTCCATTTGATGTTTCAGCAATTTTCTTTAGTGTTTCATCTTCTATTTTTATATTAAAACTTTTTAATCCTTCTTCTCTATCTAGTGACATTTTTAATACTTTAAAAATATCTTCTGTTGTTAATGGCTCAAGTTTAAATATCATAGATCTAGAAATTAACGCTTTATTTACCTCAAAATATGGATTTTCAGTAGTTGCACCAATTAAAATTACTGTTCCATCTTCTACAAACGGCAAAAGTGCATCTTGTTGTAGCTTATTAAACCTATGTATTTCATCAATAAATAAAATACATTTTCCTGTTGGATTTAAAAATACATTTTTTGCTTCTTCAACTACTTTTTTTATATCAGAAACTCCCGCTGTTACTGCATTTATTTTAGTAAATTTATATTTTGTGGCTTCACTTATTACCTTACCAAGAGATGTCTTTCCACAACCTGGAGGTCCCCATAAGATAATACTAGATAACCTGTCTGCTTTAATTGTCCTATATAATATTTTATCTTTACCTAAAATATGTTCTTGTCCAACATATTCTTCCAAATTTTTTGGTCGCATTCTATATGCTAATGGTTTTGACAAATCCATTCTATACTCACTTTCTTCACATTAAATTTTTATTACTTATCTAAATTCTTACATCAATAGAAGGTAAGTCTTATTTAATCTTTTATTTTCCAAGTATTGATAATCCCTTTCTAATTATATCTTCTACAGATATGCCTTCTTTATCTATTTTTTCAAGTGCTTTTTCTATTTCTTTTTTATTATATCCTAATACTTGTAAAGCTGAAATTGCTTCTGCTACTTTATTATCATCTTGTACTGCTTCTTTTATTTGTATATTTTGTGTTTGTGTCATTTCTATTGTTTTTAGTTTGTCTTTTAATTCTAAAACAATTCTTGCAGCCGATTTTGCTCCTATCCCTGGTATTTTTACAAGTTTTGATGTGTCATTTGTAATAACTGCTAATGCAAAACTAGATGGAGTTATATTTGATAACATATTTATTGCAGATTTTGCACCAATTCCACTTACTCCTAATAATAATTCAAACATATTTAATTCTTCATTAGTTTTAAAACCATATATACTAATATCGTCTTCTCTTACATGATAATGTGTATATACTTTTACAGTATTTCCGATTTCCCCCAATTCTTCAATTGTATTTTCAGACATAAATACCTTATAACCAATTCCTCCTACATCTATTACAACATAACCTGCAAATTTCATTTCTAAACTTCCTTTTATATATGCAAACATAATAAAACCTCCATTGCAAACATTTTTCCTATATATTGTATAATAGTTTATTTTATCTTTATTCAAACATTTTTTTATTTTTACTTTCTTCTTGCAAATTTTTTTTCTATATCATTTTTGTCCATTTTTATTGCTGTTGGTCTTCCGTGTGGGCATGTAAATGGGTTTGGTAGTTTTAAAAGTTTGTTCATTAAGCTATCTACTTCTTCATTAGTTAAATCCATATTTGCTTTTACCGCTGCTTTGCATGCAACTGTTGCTATGAATCTTTCTTCTATTTCTTGTTTTGCTGTTCTTGCTACTTGATTAATTTCATCTAATGTTTCTAAAAATAGTTCCTTTGTATCTAATTCTAAGCAAATATTTGGCACTCCTGTTAACTTTATTGTATTTTCTCCAAATTCCTCTAGTGAAAAACCTGCTTTTTCAAACATATCTAAATTATCATTTAATATGTCCATTTCTTTGTGTGTTAATGTTATTATGTCTGGCAATAATAACATTTGTGAATCTTTGTCTTCATTTGAATAATAGTTTTGTTTTACTTTTTCATACATTACTCTTTCATGTGCTGCATGTTGATCTATTATATATATTTCATCTTTTATTTCGATAATAATATATGTATTAAAAGCTATTCCTATTAATTTGTATACTGGTTCTTGATATTCTGGAATTGTATCAAAAACTGATATGTTATTATTTTTAATTAATTCATATGCATTAATTTTTTCTTGTTCTTTTTTCTTTTCATTCTCTACAGATGCTGGTGGTTTTCCAAATATTTTTTCATACATATTTGCAAATTCAGGACTCTCATCTACATTATCTATTTTTTCTAACTTGTCCATCATTTCCTGTATCTCTGCACTTGTAAATATGCGTGTATTTTGTATATCATTATTTTTATTATCTTTATTTATATATCTCACTTGATTTATATTGCTTTGTATGTTTTCATGTATTTCTTCGTTTTTATTATTTTGTGTATTTGCATATATATCTGTACTTACATTATTTTCATCTACATCTTTTTCTTTACTTATGCTGTTTTCCATATTTGAATATATCTCTTGTTCTATGTTATTACTTATATCTTCTGATAAATTTTGATTTTGCTCATTTAAAATTTTGCCATTTATTACTTGATATGGTATTACTTCTTCTTTTAGCATTAAATCTTTCGAATTACTTATTTGTGGTAAATCATATTTGGTTGCATTTTGTATATTTGTCGTTTCTTCTTTTAAATCGCTTTCCTGTTTGTCATATAAATTACTTTCAACTATATCATTATTTACATTAACTTTTATATTTTCTGAGTTTTTTAATTTCTCTGTATCTTCAATCAATGAATGTATATTTGTATGTATATTAGGATTATTTTCTACTTCCTTTTTTAATTGTTGTTGCATTGCTATTAGTTCTTTAAATACATCCATTTTTTTATCTTGACTTGATGTATTATTATCTAAGTTTTTCTTTGATGTTTCAAATCCAAATTGTTCTAATTGTTTATTTTGTTCAATGTTCTTTTCATTATATATTGTTTGGTTTGTATTATCTTTACTGTGTTGTGTTTTATAATCCAATTTTTGAATTGGATTAATTTCATTTTCATTACTTTTATTTAAGTCACTATATATTTCTGAATTTGAACCAATGCCATTTTCTTCTCTTTTATTAAATATTTCCTGAATTATATTGTTACTATTTTCTTCATCATTATATTTTTCTTGTTTTATGTTATTAAAATTAATATCTTCATCTTTTTTTTCATATATTTTAGAAATTTTCTTAATATTATTTTCTTCTTGTGTTTTTGTAATTTTTTTAAACAAATCCGCTATACTTGTCTTTTCTTTTTCTCCATGCATTTTATTAACATCTTCTATATCTTCTACTGTTTTTTCAGTATTTGCAATTAACTCTGCTTTTAATAATGTATCTTTTATTGCATGATATACAGCTTTAAATATCTTGTTTTCTTCTTGAAAACGCACTTCTAATTTTGCTGGATGTACATTTACATCAACTTTAGCTGGATCCATATCTATATTTAATATTAAAAAACCATATTTTCCAATTGGTAATAATCCTTTAAAACTATTTTCTGTTGCACCTGATAATGTTTTATCTTTTACAAATCTTTTATTAACAAAAAATAATTGATTTGAACGGTTGGATCTTGCTATTTCTGGTTTTCCAACAACTCCAGTAATACGAACATCTTCATATATGTAGTCTACATCTAAAATACTGCTTGCAATATCACTACCATAAATTGCATAAATAACGTCTTGTATTCTATTGTTTCCTGATGTTTGAATTATAGTTTTTCCACTATTTATTAATCTAAATGCAATTTCAGGATGAATTAGTGCAAGCCTTGTTACAACATCTTCTATATAACCTGATTCAGTATAATCTTTTTTTAAAAATTTATATCTTACAGGTGTATTAAAAAATAGATTTTGAACAGTTATTGTAGTTCCTACTCCACAACCTGCTTCTTCAAATAAAAGTACTTTCCCTGCTTCTACTACAATTTTATTTCCTATTTGTTCTTCTACAGTTTTAGATATCATTTCTACATTTGCAATAGATGCAATACTTGCTAAAGCTTCTCCTCTAAACCCCATAGATTTAACTTGATTTAAATCATCAGCACTTCTTATTTTACTTGTAGCATGTCTTTCAAATGCCATTTCCATGTCATCTTTTACAATTCCTTTTCCATTATCTGTTATACGTATATAAGATATTCCACCATTCTTTATTTCTATATTTATATTATTTGCACCTGCATCAATTGAATTTTCTATCATCTCTTTTATTACAGATGCTGGTCTTTCAACAACTTCTCCTGCTGCAATTTTATTTATTGTAAGTTCATCCAATAACACAATATTTCCCATATGAACCCCCACTTTATTTATGTTTTATCTGTATATGGATTATATCATTTATTGTTGTTTTTTGTATAGTTTTTTGGAATATTTTTTTGATTTTTTATTTATACTATTTGAATTTGTATTATTTAGATTTATATATATTTTAGAATTTGTATTATTTATCCGCAAGACTTTTTTTAATTGTAACACTTTTTTTGAAGATGGAATAATATATATCATACAAAAGAACAGTAACATACATTATTTTTGAAAAGAGGTGAAATATTATGCAAGAAAACAGAGGTTGCGGATGTGGATGCGGATGCGGTTTCGGTGGAGATAACTGCATTTGGATAATCATCGTTATATTAATAGTTTTATGTTGTTGCGGTGGTAATAATAACTGCGGATGTTGCTAATTAGACACTACAAATTAGCAATTAGAGTTTAGAATCTATTTTTTAACTCTCTAATTATTCCAAAAAAAGGAGTATTCTTCTTTAAATACTCCTTTTTTTTGGTAATATACTTAAAATACAGTATATTACTATTCAAAACAAAACTCCATTACATATATTACTACAGTAAGTATAGTAAGTGCAAACAATCCCAGCAAAATACTTGCCATAATTATATAGCTTATTTTTTTACACCTATCACTGCCTTTGTCACCTTCGTCAAGTTCATCATTTCCATTACCTTTGTCATCTTCATCAAATTCCAGTTTCAGAATGTTCATAAACCTTTCAAAGATATTTTTTAAAGTTAGTCTCTTTTCTTGCCGTTTTCTTTGCTCTTTCATTTTTTATTTTGATCCTCCTACTTTTTATGATATTTATTTTAACATAATTTATATTTTTTGTAAATTAGTATTTTACACTAACTTTAATCATCGTATTTATCAAATTCTTCATATTCTATTTCTTCTGGAATACTACTTTCTCCCGTTTCATCATATTCATATACTATATTCTTTGACTCTTTATTTCTCTTAGGACGTGTTTTTTGATGTATATGCTCACGTTCTGTTTCCTCTATTTGTTCTCTTTCTTTTTGCATTTTTTCTTTATATGTTTTTTCTTCTTCTCTTTTTTGCCTTATTTCTTCTTGTCTATCCTTATTTTTTTCTTCCTTTTTATTTTGCATAGCTTTATTCATTAGGTTGTTTACTTTATCTACTAAATCTGGCATGTAATCTAATAGTTTGTCTAAACACGATGTATGATCTACTGGTAGTAGTTTTACATTATTTGCTTGTATAATTAAAAAGGCTACTGGGTTAATATTTACTCCTGCTCCTGAACCACCTCCAAATGGTAGCCTATATTGTATAGCCTCTTCTTTATCTTTTTTGGTGTATTCATCTATTGTTTCCCCTTTAAATTCACTTCCTCCTGCTGCAAAACCAAAACTTACTTTTGAAATTGGTATAATTACTACATTATTTGCAGTTTCAATTGGTTCTCCTATTATGGTATTTACATCTACCATATCTTGTATACTATTCATAGCTGTAATCATAAGCCCTTCTATTGGATGTTCGCTCATGTTTTTCCACTCTCCTTTTCCTTAATAAAAGATATATTATAGAAATAATATGTACCATTTTTACCTTAATTATACAATTTAGACTCATTTTTATCAGATTTTTATTTTGATATATTGGGTATATTTCAAATTTTAACTTTTCTTTATTATATTCTTTTATTACATGTGCAAGTGTAATTCCAAGAGTTGCACCAATTATTGCAATTATACCAGATGTAATTATTACATCAATAGTACCTAATTCTATTTTTAGGTTTAGTTTTACCAAATCTATATTTAGTGTTTTTATTATTTCTTTTAATTCTTCTTTATTAAGAACATCATTTTTTACCTTTCTAAAATTAACATTTTTTATTTTATCCTTTATATCTAATTTATTTATTTTGTCTTTATCTATTTTTATTGATAGTATCTTTAGTTTATTAAAAAAATACAATTCTAAATATACTTTATAATCATATTTTATTTTATGTTCCTCATTTAAATTAGATACCTCTACCTTTTCTGCCCTAATACTTATTGTAGATAGAATTAGAAGTAATATTGTAAGTATTATAAAAGTGCATATAAAAAAAACTAATACCATAAAAAGTCCATTCCTTTCTCTGTTCAAACCTTTTTCGTTACAAAGATTTTTCTCTAAAATTCATACTCATTTTTATAATATTAGTTTTTCCATTTT